>CAYYUU010000288.1:0-2584 GCA_964474955.1 uncultured Alcaligenaceae bacterium
GCTTCAACCTACTCATGTCCGAGCCGCACCGCGTCTGTCCTTGCTGTGGAGTCTCGGTTGGTCCGTACACGAATGTTTCGAACGGCTGTACCCAGTGCCGATTGAAGAACCTCGCGTTCTCAGGAGTGGTCCGTCTCGGCCCTTACGAGGGCATATTGCGGAATGTCATTTTGCGAATGAAAAACAAACACGGAGAAGGTCTCGCGGAAATCGTCGGAACCGAATGGGGCAAACATCGCTCCACGACATTCCGAGAATGCGAACCCGAACTTGTGGTTCCGATTCCACTTCATTGGCGGCGCCGGGTCCACCGTGGGTACAACCAGGCCGAAACGCTGGCTCGCGAAATGGCCCGAGAATTGAAAATTGTTTGTTGGCCCGGGTGTTTGCGCCGAACCAGAGACACGCCAAAGCAAACGACTCGAAATACGCCTTTGGAACGCATCGAGAATGTCCGCGGGGTCTTCGCCCACCGCAGGACTCACCCCGTTGTTGGTCGTCGCATACTCCTCGTCGACGACGTGATGACGACAGGAGCCACCGCCAACGAGGCCTCGAAAGTCTTGCGAGAGGCTGGTGCCGCAGAAGTGTTCGTGGCCGTGTTGGCAAGAGCATCGACTCACCGTGCTTGACCAAAAGGAATTTTGTCGCGGCATCCGTCCCGGCAGTCTTGATTTACCTATCTTCCTCTATCGGCCCTCGTCCTTCATTCCTCATCATTGTTATACCCGGCTTGCGTCGAGGAATTCTTCCAGGATAACGGCTCCACCGAGAAAATTGTCAAACCGGAAAAGAACCCCACGCCGAAGGAATAAGTAAGGATTTCAACCGGAGTGAAGACAGTGTGCGGGCTGTGTTCACCTGTAAGAGCTATACGTGACGGGCAGCGCAAAAAATCCCGCCCCATGTGGGAGTTGGGTTTGACAGTGCCTACCAGCGACACTGTACACTACACGAATGAGTTAATCTCGTGGCCTGCCGCCTGACGGGCGGTCTGCTTGGGTGGGGGATGTTTTGCTGGCCCACAGCCATTGGGACGGAAAATTTTCGGTTGTCCGCTTTTCGGAAGTGGTGGTTCGGTGGATGACGTCTTCGGGATGCGAAGACGTCTGGTGCTTTGCGAAAGCCCAAATTACCCGACGTTTGTAAATTCGCCATTCCTTCGCCAACGATCGAGACCAGGCCCGGGAATTTTAGAACATATCTATTCGCAAAACCAACGAATGGGGCAACACCTTGAGAAACGCTTACATCGCCACTGTGGTTTTGGGATTCCTGGTCACCACACCCGCATTCGCTTCGTCTTGGGCCAACAGCCTCTTCGACGGCCTCTCGCGTGACTTTGGCTCCGTGCCGAGGGGACCGGTAGTTTCCCATCCGTTCCGGATCGTCAACAACACTCGATCCACCGTTCGTATCTCCGGCCTTCGTGTCTCCTGCGGATGTGTCACCGCCTACGCCCTCAAGAGCACCTTGAAGCCAGGCGAGGACACAGCCGTCGTGGCCAAAATGGACACGAGCCGATTCATCAATTCCCGCACGGTCACTATCTTCGTCACTTTCGACCAGCCGTCCTACGCAGAGGTCCTGTTGTGGGTCCGCGCGAACAGCCGGCAGGACGTTAATGTATTCCCATCGTCGCTTGCTTATGGCCGAATCAAGCGAGGAGCCACGCCGGTGAAATCGACAACGATTGCTCTGCAAGGCAGTTCCGATTATCGCATACTCAAGGTGAAATCCGAGAGCAACTTCATCCAACCTTCCTTGAAGATGATCTCCAAGAGTGCCTTTGGGGTAAACTACAAGCTGTCTGCGAAACTTCGATCGGACACTCCCCCGGGCCGATGGTACACCGACATTTGGGTCACCACGAACAATCCCGCGCTGCCAAAAGTGCGAATTCCCTTGACCATGGAGGTTCAATCCTCTCTCGCCATCACGCCGAGCGTGGTGAGATTTGGGGACGTAAGGATGGGCGGCGAAAAACTCCACAAGGTCATCGTCCGGGGCGTTAAACCCTTCAAGATCAAAGGCATCCAGGGGACCGACAAGCAACTCGTCGCATATCCCAGTAGCGACGAAGCTCGAAAAATCCACGTCGTGACCGTAACGTATCGACCGCAAAAGGCCGGCCCGGTGAACCGAACTCTCTCCGTCCTGACGGATCTGAAAACCGAGAACTCTATCGAAGTAACCGTCCGCGCGCACGGCGTTCAGTAGAAATTCTCCGGTTTGTTGTTTTTGGCGTAGTTACACGCGGTTCGCGTGTAACTACGGAAAGGACAAGTAGTTATCTTCCGTTCCCTGTGTGCCGTTGGCTTTTGTCTTTATTTTTGGAGTGCAGTGTTGGTATTTGATGAATCCTCGCCTTCGCTTCGGGCGGATGGTTCACGACGAGTCCAAAATCCGGGGGCACACCAGGCCCACCTTGGAAAACGGCGAAACGGAATTCTGGTCTGGAAACTACTTGACAGCATCTCAACTCAGCGTACAATGCGAGTAAATGGTGCAAATAATGTCTTGCGACTTCCACTTTATATCACCAGAGCAAACATCCCAACTCCCGTCTGATCCGAAAAATACC
>CAYYUU010000288.1:2594-8127 GCA_964474955.1 uncultured Alcaligenaceae bacterium
CAGCAACGAATTCCACACAACGAATTCCTCCGACTCTTTTTTTTAGATTCCACTTGCGGTCTGTCAATGGGTGGCCTTTAGTTGGTTCAAGAACGAACCGACGTCCACCAAACTTCGATCTTGCCGAATCCTCGGTGTTCGATTCGACAACAGCAATCTGATTGACGGGCGGAAATTAACGGACTCCTACAACGAACACAATCCCACCATCCCGATTTCCATCGTGCTCGGTATGCACCCAGAACGATTCTGGATGGTGGAACGAAACGTCGAACTTTGCGGGTCGACCTCGCATTCTACACACTAACCAGCTCTCGACCTGGACCTGATTGTGATTGGTTTCCCTGCGGAACCAGTTGCACTGGCTTTGCGGTTTCTCAGGCGTGATTGGGTCAGTATTCTACAATTCGGGCACGTGCCGGGAAATTGGATTCCTCGCCCCGCCGGAGCGGATGGAGCCGAATTGAGACTCGAGAGTTCAATGAAAATAGGACTCTCAATGAAATCGCCTCGAATGACGAAGAACACATAAGTCGCTCGGAGTGTCTCCGTGCCGCGACTTCTTGTGCCAATGACGGACGCTTTTGTCCCCGCTTTCGCAGCTCACAACGACCGGACGATCATCCCGACAGGGTCTGCCACTGGACCGTGTGATGCCTCCGAAGGTCAGTCCCTTTTGTAGTACCGATGTCAGAATCCAGCACTCCGCTTCTGTTTTTGGTCGACGCGTACGGGCTAATCTTCCAGGTCTTTCATGCCGTCGATTCACGCATGCAGAGCCCTCGAGGAATGCCCACCAACGCGTTGTTCGGATTCACGCGGGACATGATTTCGCTCTACCAGGACATCGCCCCGGATTATTTGATCGTCGTGTTTGATGGCGAGAAACCAACTTTTCGCCAGGACGTTTACGCGGAATATAAGGCGAACCGGACGGCCATGCCGGAAGAACTCAGCATCCAATTTCCGGCCATGCGCCAGATGCTCGAGGGGATGAACATTCCCTGTCTGGTGCATGAAGGCTACGAAGCCGACGACATTATCGCCACCGTAGCCACGAAGGCCGCCGACTTGGGCTGGGATGTTTATATCTGCACGAGCGACAAGGACTGCCGACAGCTGATCAAAAAGAACGTCCGGTTGTACAACTTGCGCAAGAGGCAAACGATCGACGTTGGAACGCTACGCAACGATTGGGGCATTGCCACCGAACAGGTGATCGACCTGCAAACACTGGTGGGCGATTCCGTCGATAACATTCCAGGAGTACCGGGAGTCGGCTTGAAAACGGCAGCCAAATTGTTACAAGAGTATGGCTCCCTGGAAAATCTCGCCGTGAACGTCCAAAAGGTCACCGGACCGAAACGCCGCAAGGCCCTCGAAGAATTTCTGCCCACTCTGGAGCGAACTCGTCAGCTCGTGCGGCTTGAAACGGATGTCCCCTTGAAGCTAGACTGGGAAGGGTGGCAGCGCAAACCCTTGAACGTCGCAAAACTTACCGAACTTTTTCAAGAATGGTGATTTAATACATTTGCCGCGCAAGTCAAGCACCCTCTTGGCGATTTATTGGAAGATGGCCAACGCAACGGGGCCAGAAAAGTGGCAGACGGGGCACCGGTTATCTCGAATTCGAAGCAGTGGGAACCCGGTGAGTACCATCTCGTCGAGACCGCCGAATCTTTCGCCAGTCTCCTCAAGAAGTTACAAGCTTGCGACCGGTTGGCCTTGGATTTGGAAACTACGAGTACTAATCCGATGGTGGCGGAAATTGTGGGCTTTGCTTTCTGTATCCAGCCGAATGAAGGATGGTATGTTCCCGTCCGAGGTCCAGAGGGCTGCGCTCTCCTCGACCCAAAATTGGTCCTCGCGTCGCTCAAACCGATTCTTGAGGACCCCAAACGTCAGAAAATCAACCAGAACATCAAATACGACCAGTTGGTGTTCCGTCAACATGGTATCTCCCTGTCGAATGTTGTTGGCGACCCGATGATTGCCGGGTACTTGTTGAATGCTGGGGAACGAAACCACAACCTCCAACAACTCGCGCGAACATACCTGAGTCATGACGTAGTGCCCATCACGTCGTTGATCGGAAAAGCAGGCCCAAAACAACTCCGAATGGATCAAGTCGACACGGCCAAAGTGGCAGCGTACGCCGGTGAGGATGCCGACGTGGCATGGCGGTTGTGCGAACGACTGGAACCCGAACTGAAGAAAACTGGGGTGTGGGACTTGTATGCCGATCTGGAAATCCCGCTGATCGACGTCCTCGCCGAAATGGAAGGGAACGGGATTTGCCTGGATGTTTCCAGGCTTGAAGAACTCGGAAAGTTCCTCGGCGAACAGATTGGAGCGCTGGAAGCCGCCATTTATGAACTGGCTGGCGAAGAGTTCAAAATCGGATCGCTCAAACAGCTGCGGCGAATCTTGTTCGAGAAGCTCGGCCTCAAATCACTGAAGCGTACTCCCAAAGGCGAACCGAGCACGGACCAGGAATCGTTGGAACGGTTGGCGGCCGAGAGCGAACTCGAACTGCCGAAACGCCTCCTAGAGCATCGGCGTTTGACGAAGCTCAAGAGTACTTACATTGACACGCTTCCCGACCTCGTGCATCCAGGGACGGGACGAATCCATGCATCCTTTAACCAAACGGTCACGGCAACGGGGCGGTTGAGTTCTAGTGATCCGAACTTGCAGAACATACCGGTCCGGACGGACCTGGGCGGCCAAATACGACAGGCCTTTGTGGCCAGAGATGGATGGCACCTTGTGACGGCCGATTACTCCCAGATCGAACTTCGGTTACTGGCCCACTTTTCCGAAGACGAAGAACTATGCCGGGCGTATCTGCAAGACCGCGACATACATACTTTGGTGGCCGCACAGATTCATGGAGTGAACGAAGACCAAGTGTCTTCCGACATGCGGCGAGTCGCGAAAACAGTTAATTTTGGCGTCATCTATGGCATGAGCGCTCGGGGTTTATCGCAACGATTGCAAATCCCCAAGGAAGAAGCCGAACAATTTATTTCGGAGTATTTTGCTCGGTACCCAAAAGTTTTGAAATACCAGGACGAACTACTTGGCAAATGTCGAAAAGATGGCTATGTTGCTACCATACTTGGGCGACGACGCTCATTCCTTCCGGAGGCCATTCGCGCTAACTCGACGTACATGCAGCGCAACCAGGCCGAGCGGGAAGCCATCAACATGCAAATCCAGGGATCGGCAGCCGACTTGATTAAAGTGGCGATGCTGACTATCTTTCATCGACTGCGTGATGAATCGCGGCAAACTCGAATGCTGTTACAAATTCATGACGAACTCGTCTTTGAAACACCACCCGAAGAGTTCCAATTGGTGGCTCGCATGATCTCCCAAGAAATGCAACAAGCCCTGCAAACTCGTCTGACCGTACCTCTCAAGGTGGACCTCCGGGTAGGTCCGAACTGGCTGGACACGAAAGAATTCAAAGTGTAAAGTCGCGATCGTTCACTCCCGCATCTACTCCTGATTCCTTTTCCACCCAGCCACGTCGAGAACGACTCACGGGCCGAAGTGGAGTGACACCTCAGTGACGTAGAACTCCGAATCACCACGGACGAGCAGGCTACGTGATGGCTCGTCACGGAAGACGTATTGTAATGCCCGGATCAACGGTCGTGCGGAGTTTTCGGTTGGCTCGATGCATTCAGGACGCGAACGCTTCTCGACTTCCACATTCGCCCGAGAGTTAGTTGAACTCCTTTGGACACTCGACAACAACAACCCATCCTTGGATTGATCGGAGGCATTGGGAGTGGCAAGAGCGAAGTCGCCTCGCTTCTCGCGCAACGTGGTGGACTTGTGATTAGTGGAGACAAACTCGGACACGAAGCTTTGCTCCAACCAAGCATCATCACTCAGGTGATCTCTGCCTGGGGAAACAAAGTCCTAGACGAAAACGAACAGGTTGATCGGAAGAAACTTGCCCACGTTGTTTTCGCCGACCCCGAGCAACGGCGGCTCCTTGAATCGATTGTGTTTCCATACATAGGAGCCGGAATACTTCGCCAGATCGAGGAAGCCCGAACCAAAACTCACGTCCCGTATGTCGTGTTGGACGCTGCCATCTTGTTGGAAACGAAATGGGATCAACATTGTGATTGGATTATCTACATACACACACCTTACGCCCTGCGAGTCCGTCGATTGGCGGAGAACCGGGGCTGGTCAGAAGAGGAGGTCATCCGCAGAACGAACGCTCAAATGCCTTTGGCCGAGAAAATCTTACGGGCCGACTATGTCGTCAATAACGTTGGTGCCCGGGAAGACTTGGACAAAGAAATAACACGCGTACTGAGTGAGCTTCACCAAGCCACTTCGTATCTAACCCATAATACTTCTACTTAGTATGAGAATCACCGTCGTGGGCCGTCACTGGTTATATGTTTGCTAGAATCCAGTCGCTGGGCCCGTTCTCATGAAAGAAACGAGTTACCCCCTGTAATAGTCCTACCGTCGACATTTGCTGCGTGCTCCCATGTCTGAAGGCCTTTCGAAGTCTTCCATGCAGCCGAGTTCGTCACACTTCACCATACATAGGTTCCACGAACGCGCGAGTTCGTCTCCAGAATGTCGACTCGATAAACGGAGGAGATAGATCAAAATGCCAGAAGCAAGAAACCGCCGAGAGGGTACAGTGAAAACCCGATCCCGGAAACCAGAACCGAAGAACAACGACGTCCACGAAGAGGGCGGCGTTGCCCAAGCCACCGTCGAGGAACTCATCGACGACGTCGAGAATGTTGAGATCCCGGGGCCAGAGCCGAAGGCCAATGGGGTCCACCACGGCACCGGTTTTGACGAAGAGACCAATAGCCGATACGAAGAGATCAAACGCGGCGGCACGCACATCACCGAGTTGCAACAGATGACCATGCAGCAACTCTTGCGGACCGCCAAGGGCGAAGGCCTCAGCGAATACACGGGCCTGAAGAAGCAAGACTTGATCTTCAAGATCCTCAAAGAACGCGTCAAGCAAAACGGCTTGATGTTCGGCGAGGGTACGTTGGAGGTACTGCCCGACGGGTTCGGGTTCTTGCGAAGCCCGGACTACAACTACCTGCCTTGCCCGGACGACATCTACATCTCGCCGAGTCAGATTCGCCGATTCGGATTGCGGACCGGTGCCGTCGTGGCTGGTCAGATTCGTCCACCGAAAGAGAACGAACGATACTTCGCGCTCTTGCGAGTCGAGGCAATCAACTACGCCGACCCCGAGTTGTTGACCCAAAAGGCCGTCTTCGACGACCTCACACCGTTGCATCCGAACAAGCGACTCAAGCTTGAGACGGCTCCGGAAGAGATCAACATGCGGGTCATCGACCTCGTGACGCCGATCGGGAAAGGCCAGCGTGGTTTGATCGTTTCTCCGCCGCTAGCTGGCAAGACAGTCCTGCTCCAGATGATGGCCCAGAGCCTGACCAAATACCATCCCGAAGCTCATCTGATCGTGCTGTTGATCGACGAGCGCCCGGAAGAGGTCTCCGAG
>CAYYUU010000289.1:0-8124 GCA_964474955.1 uncultured Alcaligenaceae bacterium
ATTGGCCGACCAACGGCGATGCCCGAACGTATCACCAGATCAAGACGGGTCTGGTGTTCGCTCCTCCTTCCGAAGTCCATAACGAAATAAGGAACGAATATAAGTGGCTCGACCAACTCATTTCGACCTGTCTTGCGGTCGAGCCGGAGAAGCGATTCCCCGATGCCGGCGCGGTTTTGGAGGCGATTGAGACTTGCGAGGAGGGGGGAGATTTTCCCGCCTTGACTCCTTCCGTTCCTTCGACCACTCAAGGAATGCCGTCTCGCCTCACGTCGCAGGTTGAATTCGCGGCGGACCAAATCCCCGAATCGTTAATCCGGAAGGCCCGCCGACACTTATCCAAGCGAGAGTTTGCCGAAACTGTTGATCTTCTCGACGTACATCGACCGGCAGAGTGGACCGTCATGGATCCGGAGGGAGCCCAGATCCTTCGACTGTTAGCCAAGGCTTTCTTGGGACAGGACGATTTCCAGAGCGCAAGTGATTGCCTTCGACAGCTGCAAGAAGCCCATAACGAGCAATCCGTCCTTTCCAAACAAGATCTGCTCGTAACGCTCACAGACCTCCAAAAATGTCTCGAAAAAGCAGGTCGGAGAGATAACGCGAAAGCCGTAAGGGAGGAAATACGCCGAATTTTCGAGTCTGGTACCCGATAAACTGGGCAATACCAGAAATAAAACTAATGTTCTTGCTTTTTGAAAAAAAGCGGTTAGGATTGAGATAGTTAATCGTCGTTGGCGATTTGTTCCTCTCCCTCAAATCTAGAGGTTGCCTCCTTCTCGTCTCTTCCCTTTCTTTACGAGAAGCGGACTGGCTACCTGATCATGGAGGTTTTGTATTATGTTGACCAGTTACCACGTCCGATGCCCGCACGCCGATTGCGATTGGTTCGGGAGCCTTTTGCCAAGCCAAAATACCGATTCGTGGAAGGGCTCGATCCCGACCGTGAACGTAGCCGTATTCGAATGCCCCAGCTGCCAACGGCAGTGGAAAGGTCAAGTCAGAGGCGACGACATCGTTCCGTTGCCGGTTGATGACGCCGCTCCTGTGAACGCGTAACGGTTGCCTGAAAATTCGGAACACTTGAGAAGGGAAAGAACTTGCTTCTTCTCCCTTCGTCTACTTTTTTAACTCTCTCGACAAAGTCGGTCCACGGTTTTCAAGACCGTCGGAATTCGATGTTCGCCGTGCATTCGTTGAACACGTGCGGCAGCTTGCGCGACGTTCATGCCGGCAGCGGTCACATAAAGTGCCCTTTGGCTCTCGCCTCGCAAAACTTCCTCCGCTGCCTCGTTCGCATGGAACGACCTCTTCGCCACTCCAAGGACGGGCGTTTTCTCGCCCAGTTCGCGAAAAAGATGAGCGCCAAGCCCCGGCCTTCCGGTCTCGTCGAGCCAGACATACCCATCTATTACGATCACGTCCACGTACTCCGATACTTGCTCAAGAACGGCCAACACACAAGGTAATTCTCGCTTGTAGAACGATCCAGGTTCGTAGGGAGCGATCGAATGGATCGTTTCGACGTAAGCCGCGGCCGGCTCGGTGTCGGTCCAATCGTTCAGAAGGATACACGCCGCAACGGCGTTGGTGTCCCGGTAATCGACGTCAACGCAGGCAATCATCGCTTGTTGGTGCTCCCCGAAAGATGTTGGGCAGAAGGTTGTTCCTTGTCGTTTAGTCGTGAGCGTTCGTGTAGCTTGCTTCCTTGGAAATGGACACTCTTCAGGATTGCAGAAGTTCGCGCATCCGCCACCAAGATTCACTCGGCGAAAACGAACTTCGTGCCGCTTTCATGCAGCTTCGCGGTGGAAATAGTTTGTTTTGTCGAAGGCCCAATCATTCAACTCTCCCGGACAATGACCACGCCTCGATCCTGTCCAAGACCAGTTTCGGCTCGGGAGCAATCCCCCAATGATATCGCATAGAATTCTCCTTGTTTTTCTCCACCGAGGTGACGTTGCGAAACGTCACCTCGGTCTCGGAGATTTCCAAATTGTTCTCCCAATAGCAGCTGGCAACGTGGATTCGCCGCTGGTACTATGATCATTCCTCACCAATTTTCACACAAGGAGATACATCGATGAAGTGCTGGATTATGGGCGTGGCTCTGGCGGCCGTTGTGTGCATGAGTGGGCCAGTGGCCCAGACCAACGCTCAAGAAAAAGGTTGGATCAAGCTGTTCAACGGCAAAGACCTGAAAGGTTGGAAGCAGCGAAACGGTACGGCGACTTACCGCGTCGAAGACGGCTGCGTTGTCGGCAAGACCAAGAAAGGCAGCCCGAACTCGTTCCTGTGCACGACGAACGACTACAGCGATTTCGAACTCAAGTTCGAAGTGAAAGTTGATGACAAACTGAACTCGGGAGTGCAATTCCGCTCGAAAACTCGCGGTAGTCCGACAGGTCGCGTTCACGGTCCGCAATGCGAAATCGCCACCAACGGCACCGCCGGTTGGGTTTATGGTGAAGCCCTCGGAACCGGTTGGCTCAAGCAAGGCGAGAAGCACAAGATCTTCAAAAATGGCGAGTGGAACAGTTACAAAATCCGAGCCGTCGGTCCGCACATCACGACGTGGCTCAACGGCAAGCAGATCGTCGATTTCAAGGACATGAAGAGCGCGGTCAAGAAGGGAAAAGGCAAGAAAGGAAAAGGCAAAGCGTACATGGGATCTGGTTTTATCGGATTGCAGGTACACAGCATTGGGCGGAACCAAGGGCCGTACGAAGTCCGATGGAAGAACATCTACCTGAAGGATCTTTCGAAGTCGAAGCAAGAGTAACTGCGGTGTGAAACTTACTTTTCGCTCCGCGAGAAGTTTCTGGGGTGCGGTTCTACGGACAGACAGAAAGTTGTTATGGGTGGGTCAAGTGCCCACCTTTTTTTTCGTCGCATTCAAAACAACTCTTCGATCGCCGACCCTTCCGCCAACAAGTTGTAGGGCCGCCCTTGGTTATCGGTCGCTTCCAAGTCATCGATTCCCATCGCATGATAAACAGTCTTCGCGACGTGAGCAGGAGTTACTTCGTTCTCGCTCGGGTATTCGCCGAATCGATCGGTTCGCCCGTACGTCTGTCCGCCACGAATTCCGCCACCAGCAAACAACACACTCAAACAGTGCGTCCAGTGGTCTCGTCCGGCTCCACTCACGCCGCCCGAACGGCGGTCTCCGATGAGCGGTTTCCTTCCCATCTCGCTCGTGACGAGCAGAAGCGTTTCGTCGAGCAAGCCGCGTTGGTTTAAGTCTTCGATCAACGCCGAAAACCCACGATCGAATTCGGGCAGCAAGTAATCTTTCAAACAGTTGAAGTTGTTCCCGTGAGTGTCCCAGCCACCGGCGCTGCGGCATCTCGATTTGATCTGTGGATTCTCTTTCCAGAATACAGTGATAAAAGGAACCTTGGCTTCGACAAGACGGCGAGCTAACAACAGGCTCATGCCGTTGACTGTGTTTCCGTACCGTTCTCGCAACCGAGCCGGTTCGCGATCAACTTCAAAAACACGAGCCGTACGAGCTGACGAAAGCAGGCCGAGCGCTCGCTGTTGTTGTCGCGTATAAGTCTGAACGGCAGCTGCTTCATCCAGTCCAGCGCGTGCATTGTCGATAGCTGCGAGCAAGTTCCTGCGATTTTGCATTCGACGTGTGTTGAGGTTGCCTTCGAGCATCAGGGCCGGTGCTCGAAACTCAAGCGGACGTTCTACGTTCCCCTGGACGTACACCGGATCGTGTTCGACTCCCAACCGTGCGGCGAACTGACCCGGGCGAGTGTACGGCGCACGACTCGGTTTGTGCGGAAGCGTGATGACGTTGGGAAGATATCGGTGTGGCGGTCGCTTGGCACCAACGACGGTGCCCATGTAAGGCCAATCGTCTGGCCGAGGTGTTCGATTGTTGCCGAGTGTGACAAAGGATCGGTCGGCTTCGTGACCCGTCAAGTTGTAATAGTATCCGGCGTGATGGTCGTTCGTCCCAACAGTGCTTCGGACGGAATTCACCACCGCCAAATGGTGTGCCTGTTGAGATAGCAACGGAAGGTGCTCGCACAATCGCACGCCTGGAGCGGATGTTGCGATCGGTTGAAACGGTCCACGATATTCGACCGGAGCATCCGGCTTCATGTCCCACGTGTCGACGTGCGAAGCTCCGCCACACAGGAAAAAGAGAATCGTCGATTTCGTCGAGCCCCTTCTCGCAGTTGGGGTGCGACGTTCCGAAGCTTGAGAAGGAGCGAAACTCAATCCGGCGAAACCAACTGTCGAGGCCACGAGGAACGTTCGGCGCGAGACAGGGATGGTCGTTGGATTCGATACGCGAAACATAAGGACCTCTCCTCGGTGAGGAATCAAAAAGCGGGCCGATTTTGTGGGGAGTGAACGATCGATGGTATTATCATGGCTGAGTTGGAATGGTGCCAGAATAATTCAGGATACCGAGGTTTCTTCCGGTGGGAGTTCTTCGATTCGGGCTTGAGAGATAGTTTCGCCGCACCCGTCAACCTCCACAACACTCAGAAATCACGAGAACCAACTTGCGGATAAGTAGAAAAACGGTGCCGATCCAAAGCGAGTGGAGAAAGAAAATTCCGAGTTCCAACCAGAGCTCTTTCTCACTCCGCTTCGGAGGACTTGGCTTTCGGGGCGGTAGCGAGACGTCGGGGAACCTCTCCCGCTCCGTCCATGGAATCTCCCAACTTGGCAATAGCTTTTCAAGTTCTTCGGCAGCCTTTGCGGGCTGATCGGTTCTCTCCGGAGATGAATCGGCCTCGGGGGCTTCGTCATTGTCGAAATCTCCCGAGACGACCGCTACTTGTTCGAAGGGGGCTTTTTTGTTCAGAGGGACGAAGTATAGTGCCGCTATTCCGATTAGACTACCGATCAGCACCAACCAACACCAACCAACACAAATCGAGTTGGAACGGACTCATCTCTTTGTAGACGTTGAGTTCAATGATTGCGAAGTTGAACGCCCAGAAGAGAGTCGGCTGGAGAATACGAAGGAAGTTTTGCGACATATCCCAGATGCCTCGGGGATTCGTCAATACCCAATATACTTCGCATACAGCGTCCGCGCCTTGTCGATATCACTGGTCCCTTTGATGATCGCTCGGCCATCGGGAAACACAGTGAACTCGTGGCCGTCGGTCTCGAACTTGAGCATGAACCGATTGAACTTCACGTCTTCGCCGCGGACTTGAATTTGTTTGGCCATGTCTTCGAAATTCAATTTGCTCGCGGTCCGGTGAGC
This sequence comes from uncultured Alcaligenaceae bacterium, assembly GCA_964474955.1. Classification (GTDB taxonomy): domain Bacteria; phylum Planctomycetota; class Planctomycetia; order Gemmatales; family Gemmataceae; genus CAYRFQ01. The sequence continues at coordinate 5,246 of CAYYUU010000289.1, forward strand.
AATCTGCACGGCGTTTCGACCGCAAAGGCTCGTCGTGTGCGAACCGTGCTCGCCCTTGAGCCATTCGAAGTTCTTATGTTGGCAGCAAGGACAATCGACTTTGCCGTGAAGTTTCGCGATCTTGATTCGTCGAAAGGTGTTTTCCCAGACGTCGATGTTGACGAGTTCGCGATTTACCTTGTCCATCGCGCCGGTCAAGATCTTGATCGCCTCGGCGACTTGAAAACTCGCGACGATGTTGACGATCGGTCCGAGGACTCCCGCGGTTTCACACGTCCCGGCTTCTCCAGGATTCGGGGCTGCCTCGAAGACGCAACGCAAACACGGCGTCTCTCCTGGCAGAATCGTCATCGTCATTCCATGACTGCCGATGGAACCGCCGTAGACCCACGGTTTATTCAGTTTCACGGCGGCGTCGTTGATCAGATAGCGAATCTCGAAGTTGTCCGTCCCGTCGAGAATCACGTCGGCGTCCGCCACGAGTTCTTCGATGTTCGTGCGGTCGATATCCGTGACAACGGCTTCGATGTTAATGTCGGAGTTAATCTTGCGGAGTTTCCGGACTGCCGCTTCGGCCTTCGGCAAGTTCTCGGCGATGTCTTGCTCGTCAAAGAGAACTTGCCGTTGTAGGTTATGGATTTCGATGAAGTCACGGTCGACAACTCGGACGTGACCAACGCCGGCTCGCACGATGGCGTTGGCGAGCACGGTCCCGAGGGCTCCGCAACCGCAAACGGTCACGCGGCTGTTGAGTAGTTTTTCCTGGCCTTCCTGACGGACGCCGGGAAAACGCATTTGACGGCTATATCGTTCGAGTGGATTCGCTTCGGGTGTTGTTGCTGTGCTCATTTTTTATTTCTTCTTCTCCGGGCCAAAGTGGCTCAGGATTTCTTTCAAGAATCGAAACTCCTGCTTGGTCCAACCTTCTTGCTTGGCAAACGCGAGAAGGACTTGCACGTCCTCCTGGATTCGCGTGAGTTGGGAACCTTCCAATCGTTGGAAATACGTGAACATGTAATGGAGGATTTCTTCGGAAGCCGACGGTTCGACGACTCGCTCGGTCGATCCAACGAGAAAGACGACGGCTTGCAGGCTCGCGAGCAGCAACGGATGGACGCCGAGTTCCTCGGGGATCTCAGGGAAAATCGCCGCGCCGTCCGGCACCTGTTCTTCGCCGTCCTCGTCGAGCGGTTCGCCGGAGAACTCTTCTTCTGGGAAGTCGTCTTCTGGGACGTCTTGCTTCTTTTTGGCCATCGGCAATCAGCCCCCGGCGACGGCGGGAATGATGCTCACCTTGTCGCCGTCCTTCACTTGAGTTTCGAGATCTTCCAAATAACGAATGTCTTCGTCGTTGACGAACAGATTAACGAACCGGCGGAGTTTGCCGTTGTCGAACAGTTTCTCCGTGATCGTCGGATATTTTTCTCCCAAGTTCGCGAGGACTGCGGCGACCGTATCGCCGTTCGCTTCGACAACGTCTTGTCCGTCGGTGTGCTCCCGCATCGGGGCGGGGATTTCAACTTGGATCGGCATTGATTGGCTCCACGGAATTTGGAGTGTGGCTCTGGTCTGTTGTTGTGTTGAAGTAGTAGGCACGCTCCGTGTGCCGTAACCAGAAGACAATGGTTACGGCACACGGAGCGTGCCTACTACTTTTTCCAAACCATCGGATTCCTTGTTTATACCAAAGCGGCTTCCTTCACGCCTTCCACAAGCGGTTCGAATTCGGCCAGCGAGGGCTTAATGATGGCTGGCTCGGCGAGGTGATCGGCGACAGCGTCTTGCGTCTTGAGACCATTGCCGGTGATGCAAATGACGATGTCTTCGTCACGACCGATGCGGCCTTGCTCTATCAATTTCTGTGTCACGGCGAGCGTCACGCCACCGGCAGTTTCGGCGAAAATGCCTTCGGTCTTTCCGAGCAGAATCATCGCATCTCGGAGTTCTTCGTCCGTCACGTCTTCGGCCCACCCGCCTGTGTCGCGGGCAATTTTGCTTGCGAAGTAACCATCGGCGGGGTCGCCAATGGCCAATGATTTACAGATCGTGTTCGGCGTCTTCACGGGCTTATGTGATTCGCGATTTTGTTTCACGGCGTCGGTAATCGGATTGCACCCGGACGCCTGAGCACCATAAATCTTGCACTCCGCGCTCTCGACCAGACCGAGCTTGTGAAGTTCGCCAAACGCCTTGTGAATCTTGCCGATCAAACTCCCGCCGGCCATCGGGACGACGACATGTTGGGGAACTCGCCAACCAAGTTGTTCCGCGATCTCGTAACCCATCGACTTGGAACCTTCGGCGTAATAAGCGCGCAAGTTGATGTTGACGAAGCCCCAGCCATATTTGAACGCGACTTGGGTGCAGAGTCGATTGACCTGGTCGTATGTGCCTTTGACGCCGATCACGTTCGCGCCGTAAATGCTTGTGCCGAGAATCTTCGTTCGCTCCAGATCCGAAGGAACGAAGATGTAGGCTTCGAGTCCCGCTGCGGCAGCGTTGGCGGCAACACTGTTAGCGAGGTTCCCCGTCGACGCACAACCGACCGTCTCGAATCCAAATTCCTTGGCCTTACTCAAGGCAACGGAAACGACACGGTCCTTGAACGATAGCGTCGGAAAATTCACCGCGTCGTTTTTGATCCAGAGATTCTGGACGCCGAGTTCTTTGGCCAACCGATTGGCCTTGATGAGCGGAGTCCCGCCGACTTGCAGACCAACGCTCGGCTCGCCATCGACCGGCAACAGTTCCCGGTATCGCCACATGTTGAAGGGCCGCGATTCTATTTTGGATCGATCCAAAGCTTCGCCAATCTCCTCGTAATCGAAATCGACTTCGAGCGGACCCGAGTCTACCGCGACATCAAAGCAGAGGGGCGC
>CAYYUU010000290.1:0-8100 GCA_964474955.1 uncultured Alcaligenaceae bacterium
ACAAAAATACCTCGCCCTGATTTTTGTGATTTTTGTGTACGTGTTTTGGACCTCCCACTGGAAAAACGACCTTTCGAAAATGCTCCCGCCAGGGGCAAAATGTGTACGCAAAAAGCGCAAAAATGCCTCCCCTGGATTTTTGCGCTTTTTGCGTACACATTTCCCGCTTCTGATTCGAAACAACACCACAGAGGCGTTCTTTCGCGGAGCGGAAGACGACACTCCACAAACGCGACAACTATTCATCCAACTTCCCCTACCGCACGCATCAATCCCATCCCGAAAGTTCTGCCAACCTTTGCACTTTTTCCTTTATACTGGGGAGCCGTTTGGAACTGTTGATCACAACGTTATGGGCTCCCGGAATACCGTCATGAACACCTACTCGAGTATCGTCGTTCTCGTCATCATTTGCGTGCTGGTCCTCTTACCGCTCTCGATGGCCGACCGACCCACAACGACGCGCCTGACTCCGGCACCCTACAAATCCGGCCGTTCGGTCGTGATGGCACCCAACGGGATGGTCGCGACGAGTCACCCACTTGCGGCCCAAGCTGGGCTCGATGTCCTCCGCAATGGAGGAAACGCCATCGACGCGGCCATCGCCGTCAACGCCGTGCTCGGCGTCGTCGAACCGATGTCTTGTGGAATTGGCGGCGACCTGTTCGCCATCGTCTGGGACGCCAAGACAAAGAAACTCTACGGCCTGAACGCGAGCGGACGGTCGCCGTACAAAGCGACGCGGGCTTTCTTCGCGAAAAAGAAGCTCAAGGAAATCCCAGAACTCGGACCGCTGACCTGGTCGGTCCCGGGATGCGTCGACGGGTGGGACGAACTCCGGAAGAAGTTCGGCACCAAAACCTTTGAGGAATTATTGGGGCCAGCCATTGCGTATGCCGAGAAGGGCTTCCCCGTCAGCCAAGTCATCTCGGACAAGTGGCTCTATCGCGAAAAGACGTTGAAGAAAACTCCCGAAGCGTCGAGTACGTTTCTGTTGACGGGTCGGGCTCCGAAACCTGGCGAAGTCTTCAAGAACCCGAACATGGCCAAGACGTATCGCGAGATCGCCAAGAACGGTCGCGATGCATTTTACAAGGGACGCATCGCCAAAGAAATCGTCGCCTACTCCAAGAAAGTCAAAGGGCTGTTTTCGCTCAAAGATTTTGCCGACCACAAATCGGAATGGGTCGAACCGCTCAGCACGAACTATCGCGGGTACGACGTGTGGGAGCTGCCGCCGAACGGCCAAGGCATCGCCGTCTTGCAGATGCTCAACATCCTCGAAGCCTACGACCTCAAGAAGATGGGACCGCGTTCAGCGGACTACTGGCATCTATTCATCGAAGCCAAGAAACTCGCTTTCGAAGACCGGGCGAAGTTCTACTCCGATCCTGCCTTCAACAAACTCCCCATCAAGGAACTTATTTCCAAGAAATACGCCGCCCAACGTCGCAAGCTGATCAACATGAAAAAAGCGATCAAAGATCTGAAAGCTGGCGATCCCAAATTGCAGCACGGCGACACGATTTATCTCACTGTCGTGGACAAGGACCGCAATTGTGTATCGCTCATTCAGAGCACATATTACGGCTTCGGTTCGCAACACGTCGCGGGCGATCTGGGCTTCGCATTACAGAACCGTGGAAATTTGTTCGCTCTCGACGAAAAACACTTCAATGCCCTCGAACCCCACAAGCGACCATTCCACACAATCATTCCGGCAATGGTCACGAAAGACGGCAAGCCTTATTTCGTGTTTGGCGTGATGGGCGGAGACATGCAACCCCAGGGACAAACGCAAGTTCTCGTCAACTTGATCGACTTCGGCATGAACGTCCAGGAAGCGGGAGAAGCACCGCGAATGCAACACTTCGGCTCGTCCACACCGACCGGAAAAGCTCCTGACAAGGAAGGCGGGGAGAGTAAGGCCGAGATCGGTTTATCCCCAGCGGTCCTCGAAGAGTTGGCACGCCGCGACCACAAGGTCTCGGCCGTTGTGCGAAACGGTGGCGGCTATCAGGGAATCCTGATCGATCCGAACACGAACATGCTCCATGGAGGCTCAGAGTATCGAACGGATGGATGTGCGATAGGATATTGATTCGTAGGATGTTGAGCTTGGAAGTGGCGATGGATCCGGACTTTTTGAACTAACGCTCACGATCCAACTTCAGCCCGAGGGAGGTCGTGTTGGTAGAATAACACAAGGAAAACAGTCCACCACAACCTTCTCAACGAGATCGAGCTTTGCCAGCGATAGACGAAAATCTCAGGCAACGAGTCCGTGACGACCTTCGGGGGATGCTCAAGGGCGAAGTCTTGTTTGACTCGCTCTCGCGAACGCTATACAGCACCGACGCGAGCGTTCTCCAAGTCCAACCCGCAGGAGTCATCCTGCCGCAAGACGAAGAGGACGTCGAGCGACTCGTTCGCTATGCGAGCGAAAACGACATTCCTTTGATCCCAAGGGGTGGAGGGACTGGTGTCTCCGGGGAGTCACTCGGGCACGGGCTCATTCTCGATCTCAGTAAACACTTTCGGCAGATTGGTCCGCTCGAAGGCGATACGATTCGCGTTCAACCCGGCGTCACCTGCCAGGAACTCAACAACCATCTTGCCCAATTCGATCGGCGGTTCGCGCCGGATACTGCCAGCGCTGCACAATGCACCATCGGAGGGATGATCGCAACGAATGCGTCCGGGGCTCGCGTGATGCGATATGGCTATACTCGCGATTACGTCGAAAAGCTCCGCGTCGTTTTCGACAACGGCCATTGTGCCGAAGTCGGCAAGGAACCCATCGTTCAGCACCTCCAGCGAACTCCGCAAGACGATTCGTCCTGGTTTCTATGGCTTGGGTCGTCGGAACGTCCCAGGGAAGATCGCCCTGGAACTCAGGGACCGACCGATTCACCACAAGAAATCGTCTCCACGTCCACCAACTCCGAATCCGACAAAGGGCATCTCCAGGACATCATCACGGCCACCGTCGAATTGCTCAACCAGAACGCTGCGTTTATCGAGACGCACAAGCCAAACACGCCCTTTAATCGTTTAGGCTACCTCGTTTCGGATGTGCTCGCCGATAACCAAATCGATCTGGCAAAACTTCTTGTCGGTTCCGAAGGCACACTCGGAATTTTCACCGAAGCGGTCCTTCGAACGTCACCTGTTCCAAAAGGCAGAGCGGTGGTCCTGTTGGGTTTCACGGACCTGGAACAAGCGATGGATGCCGTCCAAATCACCATACCTACCCAACCGGCGGCCTGTGAACTGCTCGACCGTCGAATGTGGACGCTCGCTCGGAGCACGAGTGCGAAAAATGTCGCGGGTTCCATCCCGCCATCGACCGAGGCGGTGTTGCTCGTCGAGTACCAAACCGACGAGGAGGACCAAGCGAGATGGGCCGCGCGTCGCCTGCCGTATTTGCTCTCCCACGCGAGGTGTGCGCCGGAACACTGTCTGTTGGCCGAGGCTCCCGAAGACATCATGAGGCTCTGGCGACTTCGCGAAGTGGCCTTGCCGAGCTTGTACAACGTCAACACAAATCCCCAACCCGTTCCAGCCATCGAGGACGTGGGAGTGCCCCCCGAAGATGTCTTGCGATACGTCCACGGGGTCCAAGAAATTTTGCAAGAGTACGACGTGACCGCATCTTTTCTGATTCACGCCGGCAGCGGCCAGGTCCATACTCGCCCGTTTCTTGATCTCGCGAACCCGCGAAGCAAACTTGTGCTCCCTCGCCTCATCGAGCAGGTCCACTCTCTCGCTCTCGAACTCGGCGGGACGGTCTCCACCCAGCACGGGACCGGCATCATCCGCACCCATTGGGTTCGCCGACAATACAACGACCTGTATCCTGTCTTTGAGGAACTCAAGACGATCTTCGACCCGAAGCACATTTTCAATCCGGGAAAAATCGTTGCTCGGCATTCCCACCGCCAGCCGCTTCCGTTGCGAACGTTCCCCCAACTCAAGCCAATTGTCGGAGCGGAAGCTCCGAGTAACGGCGAGCCGGAAGACGAAATCCCCTTCCGGACCGCCCTCAATTGGTCTCCCGAACAAGCCCATCAGGAAGTCAACAAGTGCAACGGATGTGGGCTCTGTCGCTCCGAAGCTGCCGATTCGCGAATGTGCCCCATCTTCCACGCAACCCACGAGGAAGCCGCAAGCCCAAGAGCGAAAGCGAACTTACTTCGGCATGTCTTCGTCGGCGGTGAGGATGTGCCTTCGATATCGGCGAGCGAGGTTCGCGACATCGCCGACCTGTGCGTCAATTGCAAGATGTGTGCAAGGGAGTGTCCCGCGGAAGTCAACATCCCACAGTTGATGCTGGAAGCCAAAGCCCAGAACGTCGCGGAACACGGACTTTATCGCAAGGACTGGTTCTTTGCTCGAGTCGAAGGTTTTTCTCGCTGGGGCAGTACGTTTGCCCCACTCGTTAATTACGCCCTGCGGAGTCGCACGATCCGATGGTGGCTCGAACTCATCTTTGGACTTTCCCGCCGGCGACGCGTTCCGCTGTTTGCGTCGCGTTCGTTCCTCCAACAAGCCCGCCGCCGCGGTTTGCACCAACACCGATCCGGTCCCGATAAAGTCGCGTATTTTCTCGACCTGTTTGCAAACTACAACGACCCGTCCCTCGCCGAGGCTACTGTCGCGGTCTTACAACACAACGACATTCCGGTCTTTGTCCCACCGAAACAGCGAGGCTGTGGAATGGCTTCGTTGGCCCACGGGGACATCGAGACGGCACGCGACATTGCCTCGACGAACGTGCGAGTGTTGGCCGCTGCCGTCCGAAAGGGGTATCGAATCTTGTGTTCGGAACCGACTGCCGCCGTGATGCTTCGCCAGGACTATCCCGTTCTGCTCGAAGATTCGGAGGCCCAGTACATCGCCGAGCACACCGTCGAACTGACTGAATTTCTCTGGACGTTGAAGGAACAAGGTCGGCTGAAGACAGACTTCCAAGCTCTGCCGATTCGGGTCGGTCACCACGTACCTTGCCATTTGAAGGCGCTCGGAAATTCCGCGAAGGGTCCGGCATTGTTGTCGTTGATCCCCGAGTTCGAATCGCAGATGATCGACGTGAGTTGCTCTGGCATGGCGGGCACCTACGGACTGAAAAAAGAAAACATGGCTACCTCGCTGGTGGCGGGCAAGCCGATGTTGGACCAGATGCGTCGGCCCGGGATTCTGTTCGGGTCGACCGAATGTGGGACGTGCCGAATTCAGATCGAGGACGTCACCGAGAAAAGGACTCTTCATCCGGTCCACTATTTGGCGTTGGCGTATGGGTTGATGCCGAGTCTCGCGGACCACTTGCGTCGGCCATTTCACGAGAGGGTGCTCTGATGAATGTACACGTACACTTTTTCGCTCGGGCGAAAGATCTCACCGGGGTGGATTCAGTATCGGTCGCCCTCACTCCGGGCGCGAGGGTTGGTGATTTACGTCAAGAGCTGATCTCGCAGTTCCCGGCCCTCGCAGAGTTTTTGGATCGCTGTGCCGTGGCCGTGGACAACGACTACGCCACCAATGACACTGTGTTGTCACCAGAGGTCGAAGCCGCCGTTTTGCCTCCCGTCAGTGGCGGTATGTAAGGGAGTTGCAAGGATGACCGAACAGACGACCGAGGAAAACGTTTGGGACAAGACAGGCCGGTATACGGTCCAGTTGGATCCGCCGGCGTTCTTCGAATGGACTCTGGATCTCCCACGACACGATCGCTTCTTCCGCAACTGGGAGGATACTCGAAATGTCACACTTCCGGGGCGGAAAGATCGTACTCGTGACCTCGTCGCTCGCCTGGACCGACACGACCGAGGCGGCCAACCGTGGGGCGTCGTTGTGGAAATTCAATCCGAACCCGATTCCGAAATTGTAGGTCGCACCAATGAGTACGGTGGTTCGTTTTGGCGCGGGAAAAAGCCTGACCCGGAACGCGGCAGCCGATTCGTTGTGGCTGCGTTGGTGGTAAACTTGAGTGGGCGAGGAAGACAGGAGGAACTTGAAGTATGGGAACAGGCCGGGTTAACGGCGTTGGTTCCTCCGAAAATCATCAACGTTATTGATCACAGTGCCGATGAGATTTTGGGCCGAATCGCGTCTGGGCAGCTAGGACTCGCTTTGCTATCGTGGGTTCCCTTGATGACCGGAGGCGATCAACCAAACGTCGTGGAGAAATGGAAGGAACTGGCAAGCCAGGAAGCCGACCCCAAGAAGCGAGCCGATTATGGCGTAGTGGCCAAGATCTTTGCCGAGAAGACTAAATGTGTGGAACTTTGGAATGAAAACTTGGAGGGCTGGAACGTGGAAGAATCTGTCGTGCTGAAAGAACTTACTCAAATGGTCGAGGAGAAGGCCAGGCGAGAAGGGAGAGAGGAAGGGAGAGAGGAAGGACGACGAGAAGGAATGGCGAAGGCTGTAGCGTCTGGGTTACAGAGCAAGTTTGGCGAGGAAAGCCAAGAGTTCGCCGAGCAAGTCAGACAACTCAAGGATTTGGACGTGCTTCAAAAGCTCCAAGAAAACTTGTTCAAGACGGACGATTTGGAAGAATTGCGAAAAATCGTTTCCTCCAACGGGCAGACCGAAGGTGATCAATCTTGAGCCGCGTGGCCGAACTGCTTCATACACTTCGCGAAGGACCACCGCTCCTTATGGACGGAGCAATGGGTACCGAACTGCAAAAGGCAGGCATGCCGCTTGGCGGTTGTTACGAACTCTGGAATTTGATTCGACCAGAGGTTGTCACTGGCATCCACAAAGCCTATCGAGCAGCCGGTGCTCTGTGTCTGACCACGAACACCTTCCAGGCCAACCCACAAGCTCTGGCTCGTCGCGGACGTGCCGAACAACTCGAAGAAATCTGTGACGCGGGAATTCGATTGGCGAGGAGCGTCGCCGGGAAAGATAGTTTTGTGTTGGCCTCGGTCGGACCGATGGATCTTTCACAAGGAACGGCAGATTTCGACCGAACGTTACGCGCTCTTGCTTCGGCAGACGCGTTGTTCCTTGAGACTTGGACGAGGGGTTTTGAGATCGCAACGAAACGGGCCATCAGCCAGCCATGCAACCCCAACTCGCTGCCTGTGTTCGTATCGGTGACCTATGCCGCCAGAACCTCACACGAAGTTTCGATGCCCCCCAACGACATCACTCCCCAACAAGTCGCACAGACCATTCAGGAACTCGGAGCGGTGGCGTTGGGCGTGAACTGCGGACGAGATCTGCAGCGAGAAGAACTCTTGGCCGTCCTGCGTGGGTATCGCGAAGTGACCGACATGCCCTTACTTGTCCGCCCGAACGCCGGAACGCCAACAAACGAGAATGATAGTTGGGTCTACCCAATTTCCCCTATCGAGATGGCCTCTTGGGTTCCTGACCTGATGGCCGCAGGTGCCGCCCTGATCGGTGGGTGTTGTGGGACGACTCCACAACACATTGCCGCAATGCACCATGCAATGGATTAAACGCCGATTTCTACGGAAGACAGTCCCCCGCACTTTTTGGCAGAATCCCCATTTCTTTTGGGGGATTCTGGTTGTTGGGTGTGAGTTGCTTTCCCGCTCCATTGGGCCTACAGCTCCAAGTGGCCGAAAGCCAAGATTCACCGCGAATCAATCCCAGAAGCGAAAGAAGCCAAGACACCTTACGTCGACCAATCTACCGACGGCAGCGATGATAGGGAGGAAAAACGCCCCCCAAGTTTTGCCAACGACGCATCCAAGGAATTCCGCGAGCAACTCTCACAACTCCAAAGTGGCCAGAAGGAATCCTAACTGATGGCCGAGCAAGATCCCATGGTCCAACCGCCGACAATTCCAATGCCCCTAATCGTCAATCCTGCCATCATCTGCACCGAATAGCAGTCGTCGGTCTAAGGTGCCATCACAATCACGAGGATGGAAGGTACAGAACGGGAAGTCTGCGGGGTGGGCGTTGTAGAGTTGATCGGGGTTCTTCAACTCCTCCTTCACTTAGACGTTCGAGGAACACCTCCCCAATTCCTCTCGGTCCTCATCGCGAACCAACGATCTCACGCCACGTCCAAGACCAGTTTCTGGGCCCCTGTTGGGAAGGGTTCATCTGCTGACG
>CAYYUU010000291.1:0-8049 GCA_964474955.1 uncultured Alcaligenaceae bacterium
CCGTTACTATAACCATTCCCTCACCTGATGCGACTCATGCCGACTCGTGATGTTTATTTGAATCACGCCGGAACATCCTGGCCAAAGCCTGCGCCGGTCCTCGCTGCCGTGGCCGAGTTCCTCCAAAGTTCGCCAGAAGAGTGGCCCGGAAGATTCGAAGCGGCCCATCGAGCAATCGCCGATTTCTTCCACATTCCCGATCCGTCGCGGTTGTTGTTGACACCAGGGGGTACTTCGGCTTTGTCGGTGGCCGTCGCCGATCACGTTTGGTCCTCCGGTGATCGAGTTCTCACGAGTGGTTTGGAACACCATGCGTTGTATCGGCCACTGACCAAGCTTACGGATCAAGACGTCGAAATCGTTGTGTTGCCGAGGACTCCGAGCGAGTCGGTTGTGTTGGAATCCCTCGAAAACGAACTCCGAAAGGGCGCGGTGCGCATGGTGGCCATGACTGCCGCTTGTAACGTGACGGGAGAGTTGTTGCCGATCAAAGAAGTCGTCTCGCTCGCCCGGAAATACGACGCTTTGTCTCTCGTGGATGCTTCGCAAATCGTGGGGTGGTGGGATCTTGACGTTCCAGAACTCGGTGCCGACTTGGTGGCGTTCGCTGGGCACAAAGGATTGCAGGCTCCTTGGGGTATTGGTGGACTTTACGTCGCGGCCGAGGTCATCTTGAATACTCCCGCGGCAACTTGCGAGAAACCACCCGAGGGGACGACCACAATTTGTTCTCCGATGCCGGGATATTGCGACGTGGGTTCTGTCGATCAGGTTGCTTTGGCTGGATTGCAAGCTGCGGTTCGGTGGCTCCAACTTCCAGAGCAAGAAGAGCGATTCGAGAGGTGCCGTGATCTTGCCGATCGGCTCAGAGAAGTCGTCAGAGAGATTCCGGGCGTGACGATCCACGGCCAGGCCGCCTCCCATCGGCAGATGCCGACGGTCGGCTTTACGTTGGAGAGTTCGGGACAAGAGCAATCGGAGTTGGCGCGAGAACTGACAACTCGGGGTGTCAGTGTGTCGTCTGGATTGCAATGCGCGCCGCTGGCCCACGAGACGCTTGGAACGGCTCCCGAGGGAGTCATACGAATGAGCGTCGGGCTTTCGAATACCGAAGACGATGTTGCGTACGTGGGAGAAGTCCTTCGCTCTCACTTCGGAACCAGATAGGTTCCGGCCCATCGGTCGTGGAGCGATTGTGGTGGCGTTCGCAAGGCAAGCGGGATGTATCCCAACAGCAGAGCAAAGGCTGCAACGGTGAAGACATACGTGAGAGGCCAGAGTTCCCACGAGGCCTGGAAGAGACGCAGCCCAAAGAACAGGAGCAACCACAGCGGCGCCCAAAAATAACAAGAACGGACGACACACTGCCACCGGGTAGCCGGACGCCCGTCGCGCCCGACGAGTCGTATCCCCATGAAGTGCAGGCTCCAACCGCCTCGAAAAACGTAACTCCAAAGAATGCTTGCCAACGGAAATACAGCGAGCAGAAAGTAACTCGCATTGACCTGTCCGGGCGTGATTTTGGTGATCAAAAGCCCCGGATTCATCAGTCCGATGACCGAGATGGTGCAGGTCGGGAAAAACATTGTGAGCAGCATGGGGAACAATGTCAGCGCTAACACAACAAGGTGAGCAGTCCTGGCACCACGGTTAAGTTCGAGCAACGATTCGTCGGGATTGGCGAGTTTGTCCCGGACATGCTCAAGTGTCTCGGTCGAAACATTGGGACCAAACAGTTCGTCGAGAACGCGAGTCGCTCCGACGGGGAGAGGCGCCGCGATCTTCCGATCGAAGTCCGCAGTTGGTCTCGGTTTCCCTTCCAGTGCCAGCGCGAGAACTTGTTGGACAAAGCGAACGGTGCCAGCTGGGTGAGTGGAGGCGTTTGGCTGGGTCGTCTGTGAGCCAGACAGCGGCAGGTCGAGAAGTTGGATGTGACCATTTGGTTGTACCCAAACCTGCTCGGGCGTCAGGACCTCCGGGATCGTGCCGTCCTGGTTCGCGGCACACAGTTCGTCGAGCAACTGCCGGAGCATCGGCAAAACGTCACTCCACGAAAGGGCTCGGTCCGAGTCGATCAAGTCGGGGAGCGCGCACCCTGTCGAAATCGCGAACGCGTCCCAATGCTTGCCGGCGAGCGCGCCGCAACCAATCCACCGCAACCGAGTGGGGCGGTTGAGGTGTCGTCGCGTTCCCGAAAAAGGTGCGTCCCCGATACGGATGAGCGTTGTTCGCCCAAGGAGTGGATCTTCACCAACGAGGAGTTGTTCGGTTTGGGTGTTTCGGAGTAGACCGCGAACAAGAAAGTGGCCCACTTGGAGTGGAAGAGAATCGGACGTCTTGAGTCCTTCGAGCAAGTAGTTCGGCGCTTGAGAGGTTAGTGGGTTTCGACGGGGCAACCAAGGCAACTGAACGACACGAGTGTCGGACACGAGTTCGTGAAGGCCGCGGAACCCATTGCTCGCTCGCATCGAAACAAGCATGGCGATCACTCCCCCGAGGAGCCACAACTGCCCCATTGCCTGGAGAACCGGCGTTTCGACGTCGAATGTGTCCGCGACCTGGTAGACGTCGCGGAACAGGAACAACAAGGTGTAAAACGTGAGAGCCCGGACGAACGCATTCCACAATGGTGGTGGGTCGACTTGATCGATTTCGCAAACCCGCAGGCGAAGCGTCCATTTCCCGATCGTGCAGCCCCAGATGCTTTCTCCCACTGTGAAGTAGACCAACCAGAGGGCGGCTCGCCCAACGTGGAGGGCAGCCGCTCCGATCGTCGATTCGTCGAAGGAGGAGAATATTCGGTCCACAAAAGGAGTGAGCAAGACCAATGCGACAACGTCGATGGCGTAGGCCGCAAACCGTCGCCCCATGCCCGCAAACGACATGTTTTCTGGAGCGCATTGCAACAACGCCCGTCGGAGGTCACCGAGGTTTTTCCATCGTTTCTCGCGATTTCGATCGAGACCGCGGAGGACCACGCGCTCCAGTTCCGCAGGGATGTTTTCTCGGACCGAACGTAATGACGGCGGCAGTTCCGAAACGGTCCGAGCCAGAATTGCCGTTGCGTTCCCACCTTCGAACGGCGCGCGCCCGGCCAGCAAGAAGTATATCGTCGCACAAACAGAATAGAGGTCCGAGCGAAAGTCGATCTTCTGGCCTTTGATCTGCTCGGGGGAGGCATACAAGAGGCTCCCAACAAAAGAGCCTGTCCGAGTTATTTCCTGGGGACTGACGAGTGATTTGGCGATCCCAAAGTCCCCGATTTTGACTCGTCCGTCGGGAAGCAGGAAACAGTTTGATGGCTTGACGTCCCGATGGACAACGCCAAGTCGGTGCGCCTCTCGCAACCCATCGATGATGTCCAGGGCGTACCGGATGACCGTCGAGACGGGCAGTGGGCCTACCTTGAGGACGTGTTCTTCGAGGTTGATGCCGTCGATCAGCTCCATGACGATGTAGGGGTGTCCGGCAGATTCGTCCGCTCCAATCACGAACACGCACTGCGGATGGACGACCATGCTCGCGATGCGTCCTTCCTGTCGAAACCGCTCGACGGCTCTCGGCGAAATGTTGTAGTTGGGTGCGATTAGTTTGACGGCGACATGTTGGCCGGAGGTTTCGTCCACGGCTTCGTAAACGCTTCCCATGCCACCGCGTCCGAGGAGCCGGATCAACTGGTACGAACCAACCTTTGGTGGTCCGCCCGTGCCTTTCTTCTCTCGCTTCGGGACGACGACGGGCGATGTCGCGCGAGGTTCGTACGCTTGGGCGACGGTTGGCGAAAGAAGCTGAAACGCCTGGCCGCACTGGCTACAGAACGATGGGTATGCGACGGAGTATTCCGTGACTCCGCCACACGCGGTGCAATCTACCTGCATGACGTCTGGCTTCCTCGCAAGAACAGGCAGGAAAGAATATGGGCGAGATGTGAGGATCAGCCTCGAACGAGACTTCACTTCGTTGCGTCTTCCGCTCCAGAGACGACTTCGAGTTCGCTGTTTTCGTCCAGAGTAAGGCTCGTCAACTCACCATTATCTTTCGTCATGCGGATGAGCGGAACAATAATGTCATCGGCGCGGACGCGGTCGGTCGCGAGCCCCGTGGCCAACGAGTTGAGCCCGCGAAACTCCCCCTCGATGACGGCAGGCCAGGAGCGAAAACCGACACGAACTGTTTGGGTAATTCGGATACGCTGTCCGGGTTGAAGAGTCTTTAGGGTCTCCAACAACTCTGGCTTGAGCGGACGTGTCGTGGGAACCGGATTTAACGACGATTCTGCATCATTGGTTGGCATTACACATCTCCGTGGCTGTTCGGTCCGCGAACAAGAGCGATTCTTCCAGTCCGGGCCAGTTCCAGGATTCCGTAGGGACGCATTTGTTCGATGAAGGCCTCGATCTTTTGTTCGCGTCCGGAAATTTCGAGCATCAGGGTGTCGGGGCCGATGTCGACGACGCGACCGCGAAACATCTCGACCATGAGAGCGATCTCGGGGCGTTGGTCGGGCTTGGCGGAGACTTTCAGGAGCATCAAATCTCGTTCGACGAAGTCCCTCGTGCTGATGTCGATGACCTCCACGACGGGGACAATCTTGTCGAGTTGCTTGCGGACTTGCTCCAAGACGCCGTCGTCACCACGCACGACAAACGTCATTCGAGAGAGTTCCGGATTTTCCGTCTCGCCGACCGCAAGGCTATCGATGTTGAACCCGCGTGAGGCCAGCATTCCAGAAATTCGAGCCAAGACTCCAGGCTGGTTATGGACCAGGGCAGAAATCACGTGCCGCATTGTTTGTACCCGCAAGCTAAACGGTAAGTTACTTCGTCCATTTTCAAGATAGGATAACGGTGGGGCATCTTCCAGGGAGGCCCGAACAGACCGTCTGGATCAGGGTTGTCACAATTTGTAAAAAAACAGTACTTTGGAAAAGGATTGTCAAGAAAAACTTTTGATCACAATCCTGATATCCCCTGGGAGCCCAAGGCGAACCGCTTTGTTTGGAAATTTTTCAAAGGTCATTATGAAAAATTTCTTTCGAGACGCGCCTTTCGAGGATGAGGTTATTTGGTGGGGAAATGATGAGGCAATTTCCCACGCTCTGCCTTTCGGTAACCGTGCAGGAGTCAATTCGTAAATTCCACTTGTCGCCCGTCGATGCAAGGCCATCGTTGGAGAAAGTAGTCTATGGACATTTTATTCCACTGTCCGCAATGTTCCAAGCCACTGCGTGCCAAGCCAGAACTCTCGGGTCGTCGGATGCGTTGTCCGGACTGCCGAACCGAGCAAGTGATTCCGGATCAAAGTTCAGTTGCCCCAACGGGCGGAACGGTCCCAACGTTCTCGACTCCGGGCTCAACCCCTTCGTCCTCGCAATCCCAAACCCCACGCGGCCAAGAACAGACCACGCGTTCCGGGCCCGTGGAGGAAGTCTTGCCGCCCCTAACTTCGCCAGCACCAGTACAATCGGAAAGCCGCGTGCCTGCGGCTCCTGAACCTCCCACGGCGCCCCCGCCAAGGGGAGCCGATGGCATGGATGGGATGGGACAGGTCGACTCGATCGCGACGCAGGCGTTGCCCCCTTGGTCCGATGACGCCGTTCCTCAGCGAAAGTATCGAGACTGGGGATGGGTCGCGCCGTTGCTGTTCTTGTTGATCGTGTGCGGGAGTGTCGGGGCTGCGTGTTATTATCAGCCACCGTTCTTGACAAAGTTGTTTGAAGGCAAGGCGCGAAAGACTTCCGGCACGACCAACACGAGCACCCCCCGAACGAATCGAAAAGTAACGCCCGACTGGGACCAAATCGCTCATCACGATCTCGTGCCTGCCGAGGCGAAGGCCATTGTTTCGGTTCGCGCGAGCGAGCTGACGAAGAATCTCTCCCCTTCGTTCAAAACGTTCCTCGCGAATCAACCGCAAAGCCCTTTGGCGCTGGTCAAAACTTTGTTGGACATCAAGGTCAACGAAGTCGAACAGATCACCGTGGCCACCCTCAACGAGGAGGTCAGCGACCCCACCAAGGCCAAAGTCCTTGTCCTCGTGAAGCTCACGAGCCCCGACGCACGGAATCGCGTGACGAGTAAATATGCTGGGGATTCCCTTTATGAGGAAAACGGCTTCAAGGTCACCGTGCTGAAAGCTCCATTCGATTTGGGTTACCAGGTGGTCACGTTTGGGGAGCAGAATCTCGCGCTCGGACAAAAAGATAGTATCGAGTTGCTTCGCGCTGCCCTGAAACGCGACCCCGTCACGAAGTTGAGCCCGGCTTTATCGGCGATGAAGGAACGACACCAGGTTGTCGTTTGGGGGAAGCTGACGGAGAAACTTCTGGAGAAGGTTCGCGAGGTAACTCCGGCAGACAACGGACTGTTGACGGGGTCGGAGCATGCCCTGTTGACCGTTCACCTCAAGGATGGTTTGCAGGTCGCTCTGGCGGCAAAGTACACGGACACCGAAGCGGCGAAGAAGGCAAAGGACGGCATCGATAGGGTCGTCAAGAAGCTGGCCGCGAAGTCCTCGCCCACGATGTCCAAGGCCACGAAAGAAGCCATTGCTTTCCGAATTGCGACGATTGGGGTGGGAGCGATTCCGACAGAAATCTTTGGGTTGGCGGCCCAAAACTTGATTCCCGCAAAGTTGTCAGACTCGTTGATCGATCCCCGAAACCGGAGCCAGGTCTCCCCGGAAATAAAGGCCATCTCTCAGGTCCTCTTGGATAACGTCGTGTCGTCCGTGACCGAGAATACGCTGACCATCAAGACTCGCCTCAATGCCGAGCAAGTGCAGAACCTCCAAGACGAAGTAATCCAATCGAACCGGAGAGAAAATCGGGCAAACAAGATGAGCGTCTTGCACACTGGTTTACTCGGCGTCTACACCAAGATGGCGAAACCTGGATTCCCCAAGGGTTGGACGAGCGGAAAAGGCTTGAGTTGGCGGGTCGCGATCTTGCCGCACATCGGGGAAGAGGAACTGTATAAGAAATTCAAACTGGATGAACCCTGGGACAGCGAACACAACAGGAAGTTGGTCGCCGACATGCCCAAGGTGTTCCGACTGCCTGGAGTGAAAGCCGACGCAGGGCAAACGCATTATCGAATCGTCGTTGGTCCGGGCGCTGTCTTCGAGAAGGGAAAAGACGCCAAACTCAAGATGAGTGAGAAGATTCCGAAGGGGAACTCGGTCTTGGTCGCCGAAAGCAACAAGTCGGTCCCCTGGACAACACCAGAGGAGCTTTCGTTCGACGCGAAAACACTCCCGGAATTTTCGAAACATCATGCGGACGGTTTCATGGTCGTATTGGCGAACGGGCGAATTCTTCTCGTGCGTCGGGATGTGCCGAATGCCAGTCTTCGCGCCATGCTAACCAAGACCGCCGCGGCGAAGCTGGCGAAATCCGTTCCGATCCTGCAGCCTGCTCCAGAACTGCCGTAGTTGTTGGTTACTTTTCGTTAATCCGAAACTCGGAAACTCGTGCAATTCGGAGCATTTCAACTATGGGCACTTGGGGAATCGGTACAGACCAGAACGACGAAGCCCTCGATTTCTTCGGTGATTTTTTCGGCGACTTGTTTGGTCCCAAAAAGATCGGTCTGTTACGAGAAGCCTTCAAGTATCGCGATACCTACGACAAATTTCGTGCGGCTTGCCATGTTCTCCAGATGTTCGGGAACTCTCGATATTGGCCACGCAGGTATCGAGAGGAGTTGAAGGAGTTGTTGGATTTGGGGATCAAGCGGTTGACCGAAATGATCCATCCCGCCGAAGGTGAGAGGTCCGAATTCCTGGAACTGTGGGCGCACGAACGTGAGGAGATTACCGCGTCTGTCCAAGAACAGCTCGACGATTTGAAGAAGAAGCGAGAACGGTTGAAGTGAGATTTCCAGGGCGAGTTGTTCGTTTTGGACAGTTGCTTTTCGCTCGGGAGAACGGATAAACAGGTGTCGCGTTTGTGTTTGTTCGGAGAGTGTCGTCTTTCGCTCCTTTGAAAGAACGCTTGTGTTGGTTTTTCGTAGTAGGCACACTCCGTGTGCCGTAACCATTGTCTTGGTT
>CAYYUU010000292.1:0-8049 GCA_964474955.1 uncultured Alcaligenaceae bacterium
GACGACAAAATCGCGGAGGCCCTTTACCAGGCCCTACAGGACGATGCCGAAGAAGTCCAATCTGCCGCAGCCCGCGCACTCGTCGTAGTTCAGCCCACGATCGTCGCGAAGTTGACCAAGGCCCTGACTAACCCCGACCCGAACATGCGCCTGGGAGCCGCCCGAGCACTCGGCGAGTTGGGCGAAGCCGCAAAACCGGCCATTCCCCATCTGCAAAAAGGACTCGAAGACGAGGAACCTGAAGTCCGGTATCGCGTCGTTTGCGCATTGAGTGAGTTGGCCCAAATCCATCAATCCGCCCTCGCAGCGGTGTTGGCGGCTCTCGAGCACCCGGATCTCGAAGTGCGACGGGAAGCCGTCGAGGGTGTGAGTCTGCTGGGGCCGTTGGCCGAAGAGGCCATACCCACCTTGTTGCGGCTTCTGGGCGATGAGGATGAAGAAATTCGCGCTTGCAGTTCGCTCGCTTTGGCGACCATAGGTCCTCAGGCTTCGAAACACCTCATCACGGCCCTCGGCAATGACAACCCGACGATAACAGGGGCAGCCTTCCAGGCACTGTGTAACGTAGGTGAAGTCCCGGTGACCGAAGATGACCTCTCAGGATTGCAAAAGGCTCTGCAAAGTCCCGACGCGGCGATCCGCGCATGGGCCGCGCGGACTTTAGGGGACCTCGGGCCAGCAGCGAGTCCCGCCATTCCCACTCTGGGCCAAGCCTTGGAAGATCCCAACCCGGATGTGTTGGTGTGGGTCCTGCGGAGTATCGCGAAAATCGGTCCCCAGGCCAAGGAATTGATCCCCACCCTTGAGAAAATGCTCCAAGCCCCTGAACCCGAATGTCGAGAAGATATTGATAACGCTCTCTCCACTTTGCGAGGGTGATTTCGTTGGTCGAGATGAAAACTACACCAGGTGTCCAGCAAACTCGGTCGTTTTCTCTGTTACGTTCATCGTGAGTGTACTCTTCCGCAATTTTTTGGGTTCCCGAGGGCCCACTCGTCCGCATCGAGCCGCAGCTGTTAGGACACTTCGTCCAATTCGTCGCCACGAAATAGGCTTGACTGGTGTCCGAACTCCGGGAAAATGCAATTTAGGGATTATTTTCCTCTCTGGGTTTGGGTTTGCTCCCTTCGGGAGCTTTCTAACTTACAGGACGTACTTTCTTGCCTCTCCCACTCCCTCCACCCCGACCCTGAGAGATTCTCAACCCAAAAGACATAAGCACATCGACCGAAAGGAACGCTTGCATGAACAAAGCTGCCATGTTCTTTGCGACGTTGGGAGCCGCGCTCCTGACGTGTTGGTTGCCGAACGTGACCCGGGCGGCCGAGACTCCCCCCGCTCAGCCCTACGTGGTGATCGTCGGCATTAGTCAATATCCAGACCCGCAAATCAACGAGCGAAAGCACGCCGAAACCGACGCCAAAGCGCTCTACAACGTGTTGACCGAGAAGAAAGGCAACACCAGCGTCCCGAAGGACCGCATAAAACTCCTGCTCGGGTCCGAAGAAAAGAAATTGCCGAGCCAAAAAGCCACCCGCAAAAACATATTGGGTGCCCTCAAATGGGTCGCCAAAAACGCCAAAAAAGACGATCTGGTGATCGTGGCCTTTTTCGGCCAGGGGGGCCCGCTTGGCGAACGCTCGTGTTACTTCGCCGTGGACTCGACCTTCAAAGATCGTAAGAAAAATGCGATCGCGAGTGAGGAAATCGCCGGAGTCATGAAGGAACTCAAGTCCACCGAATTCGTGGCCTTCCTCGACGTCCACTACAAAGGTTATAAAGTCGGCAAGGGCTCAGCCCCCGAACTGAAACTCAGCGGCTTTTACCGCGAGTTTCGCAACGAAGACGAAGAACGCAAGGGACTCCAGCGAGTCGTCTTCATGGCCAACGACGGCCTCGCCGAACCTCTCTCCGCCGGAGACCAGGGTGCCTTCACGAAGATCCTCCTGGAAGCCCTGGGCGGAAAAGCCGATCGCTTCGGCGACGAAAAAGACGGCGTCATCACGGTCCTCGAATTGACCAAATACGTCAGCAAAAATTACCGAGCCCTCGTCCGCAAGCTCGGCAAGAACAAGGAGGAGAAAGGCCAACTTCCCGTCGTGATGGCCGACATCACGAGCGACTTCGTGATTGCCTACAACCCCGACCCATTTCTCAAAGCCCAACGCCAAATCTCCAAACTCCAATCGATCGGCAAGAAAGACGACTTGGCGAAGGCCGTGAAAAAGATCTACGGGGACGAAATTGCGGAGCAAACGACGACGCTGATCCTCGAAGAAGGCGAACACTTACTTTCGCGCATGCCGAAACTCAAGGCGAAGCAGTCACTCCGGGACGCCTATCAGAAACTCGCCGACGGCAAATTGTCGATTCCTGAGTTCCTCCAGGCACGCAAGAAAGTCTTAATCAGTACCCAGATTACTCCGAAAGCTACCGACGAGTACGTCACGGCCGTTATGGAAGGCGTGCGGATCGTCAACACCTTCTATGTGCGAAAGACGAAGCCCGGAACACTCGTAAAGGAAGCGATCGAAGGCCTTTATAAACGCCTGAACGAAAAGATCCCGTCTCCCATAGCCAAGAAACTTCAAAAAGCCAAGAAGTTCTCCGCTGCCCAAATGATCCTCGTCTTGAAGGCGGCCCGAAAACACCTCGGCAAGCGCGAAGACCTGGCCGACGGCCAAGACGTGACGTATTCGCTTCACCCGATGCTCACGACCCTCGACCCACACACGGACTACATTGATCCGAAGACCGTGGCTGAATTCACCAAGCTATTCGAAGGCGGCTTCTCCGGAATCGGCGTCCAAATTCGCTATAGTCCCTCGGCAGACATGCTCGAAGTCGTGACGCCCATCAAGGGCAGTCCGGCATATAAGAAGGGGCTCTGGGCTGGAGACCTTATCACCAAGATCGTCCGGGACGTCGACAAACGTGGCAAGCCATTGCCCAACCGTGAGATCCTCTCGACGAAAGGGATGTCGACGACGCAGGCCGTCGAGAAGATCAGCGGCAAGGCCGGAACCAAGGTCAAGCTCATCGTCCAACGCGACGGCGAAAAAACGCCCCTTGAGTTCGAGATCATCCGCGGTTCCGTCGAGGTCGGCACCGTCTTCGGTCACAAGCGAAATGGCGGCTAGAGCGCCGACCGAGACGAGTTGGACTTTGTCATCGACCCGAAGAACAAAATTTGTTACATCCGGATCGATCAGTTCACCCGAAACACATACCGTGATCTCGCGGCCGTGATGAAGAAGCTCAAGGAAGATGGCGGCATCGGCGGATTCATCCTCGATCTGCGGAACAACCCAGGCGGATTGCTGCCCAGCGCCGTGAAAATTTCCGACCTGTTCATCGACGACGGCGTCATCGTTACGGTACGCGAACGAGGTCGGCCGGAGGTCTCCTACGTGGGACGCTCCGACGGCTCGTACGCGACGTTCCCCATGGTCTGTCTGGTGAACGGCTATAGCGCCAGCGCCAGCGAAATCGTATCGGCGTGTCTGCAAGATCATGGCCGTGCGATCGTCATTGGTTCACGAAGTTACGGCAAAGGAAGTGTCCAGTCGATCCTTCCCTTCGACGTGACCGGTGGACGGTTGAAGCTGACCACCGCATCATTCTGGCGACCGAATGGACAGAACTTGAACAAGGCCAGTACGAAAGGACGCGACGAAGATACCTGGGGCGTCACGCCGAATGAAGGATTCGCGATAAAACTCTCCCTCAAGGAGGAGAGCGATTTACGCGAGTATTGGCGTTATCACGAGATAATACCAAGACCGGATCGACCACGCGAACCGGACGACATCACCAAGTTCAAGGACCGACAACTCGAGAAGGCCCTTCAATATCTCCGCCAACAGGTCAACCTGGCGAAGAAGGGCAAACTCGCCAAACGGACTGCTCGGAAGTAATTTCAAAGTCTGAACAATTCCAAACCACTTTCGAATGAACCAGCACCCTCCCTCGCTTCCGACGCGAGGGAGGGTCTTTTTTTGGCTCGATCGTCTTGCCGGGTGGAACCAGCAACTCCCGCACATCCCTTCCAACGGTGACTTTATTGAGGAGTCCTACCAAGATCTTGGGAAGTTTTACAAAAGTTCTCGCGGTCATTTGATCAGTCGGCCTTTCTGGCGCACTATTTTCCCATCAGACCAGGGCTCATTGCAAGGCAGCCCACCTGTCTTCTCGTTTGCCTTGCTTGCCCACAGCCGAGAGCTTGCTGGGCATGAAATGCCGGCGGCCACGCTTCGGGCGATGGTTCTCCGGAGTGTCTGATTGAAGAAGGAAACAAAATGATGATGCGTACGTGCTTAGCCGGAGTGCTGGTCTCCGCAACATTGACCGCGTTGAGTGGTTGTTCCGGGTGCTACAGCTTCGGACGATTTCAGAACGGCGGCGGGACCGTTTGCGCTTCCCCGGCCGTTGGCGGAGCTTGCGCCTCCCCTGCCATTGGGTGTTGCCCGACCGTCGGGTTCAGTCCTGGAGCCACAATGGGTTTTGGTGGAGGGTATGGAGAAATGCTCGTGCCGGAGGCGAGCGGCGTAGTCGTCCCGGGTCCCGGGAATGTGGCACCGCCTCCCGTCGTAGAAGGGCAGGGGGCATTCAGTTCGGGCGTCTTCAGCCCGAGTTTTCTCAGTCCCCCGCTCACCGCCGCCCCGCACCTGGCGCCCGTGCCAGGAACGCCACCACAAGCCCTCACGACCCCATACATTCCGCCGCAATGAGTTCGGACCGTCACTCGCCGCGAATCTCTTTAGTTGTTCTCTCGGCGGAGCATGTCCCGAAACGCCCCACAAAGCAGAGGGGCGGTCTCGACTCCAAGACTATTAATTTCGCCGTACTGCGACCGTTTTCGTTCATAGCAGTACGGCGGTTTTTCGTCCCATTGCCGTTTCGGAATGATGTAGCCCAGTTCATCGTTGGCCAAACCGACGATCATTTTGTGCTTCGTCTTGATTTGCGAATAAATGCTCGGTTCGAGTCTTGCTTTCGGATAATCCGCGCCCGGATCCACCGGATCCTGATATTTCCCCAGCACCAGCTCAGGATAAATCTCGCCTGGAATCGCCGCGATGCCGAGTTCTCCGAGTTGGACATACCCAATTTCCGTTTGCAGACACAAATTCTTAGTCGACGTATTTCGCTTCGGAAGTTCTTTGGCCTGGTCAATTTTTCCGATCCAGCGATACGCCTTCCTCTTCAGAACTCCTAGCTTCCAACCTAGCTGGTAACCGGTGTTCGCGAGCGGCAAATAAATCCTCTTCCGCCGCACTTCGAACGGATAGACCTTCAGCGCCTTGGCTTGCTTGATGGCTCGCTCGGCGGCTTGCCCCAACAAGTGTCCATATTTCTCGGCCTTCTCGAAAGTGCCGTCCTTCAAGAGTTTTCCATTCTTGTCACGAACAGGAACACGCAGGTTGGTCATCAACCCGCCGACCGTTCCCGTGAAGTAGGCCACCGGAACCTTGAATTTTTTCTTGAGGTAATCGACGGTGTAGCCAACATGGTCCGCCGTGATCCGCGTGTTGCCCCCGCCCAACACTTCCGGGTGGCAATTCCATTCGACGAGAATTCCCACCCTCGCTTTGGTCTTCGGATTGCGAAACTCGAGGGCCACTATCTCGTCATGCTTTACGATTGGTTTTCGGCTGTCGTGCAGCAACTCGGGTGCACGATGCGTCCCGATTTTCGCGATGGCGGGTTGAACGCTTTGCTCGGCAGCTTTTACGGCTCTCAGGATATTCTGTTCCACCAAAGCCATGTACTTGGGATCCACCCCACTAACGAACAAATTCGGCCCCCATATCCCCATGGTGTCCGGCCCTTCGTGGTTGTGTGTGGAAGAGACGAGAACGTAGTCAAATCCCGGAAGTTGCTTTTCGACCTTCTGCGTAAACTCGTAGAACAGACCCACGAGATCAACACTGACAAATGCAATCTTTTTCTTTCCGTGCTGGAAAACGACGGCGCGCGCCTTCAACGGATCGTGAACTCCTGTCGCCTTTCGGTTCTTGCCGAACCCCGCCATGTAGACCGTCCGACCTTTGACTTGCGGCGTGACGTCGGTCTCGCCAAAGCCGACTCGGAATCCTGTCGTTGCCTTCTGGACCGCAGGAGTTTCTGTTGGTCTCACGAAGAAAAATACGAGAGCCACCGAACAAACCAGAATACTTCGCCGAGTCTGGGCAGCGGTCAACATCAGAATGGCTCCAGGCGGAAGGATGTGAGGATTTGAAAGCTACACCAACTTCGCTTCACACGCTTTCATGTACGCGAGGCTTTCCCTCGCAATCGTCTCCGGGTCTGGCGAGTAATCGAAGACTTCGACAGAAACCCAACCCGAGTAGTTCGTATCTTTGAGAGCTTGAAAGATCGGCACAAAATTGGTGTCCCCGAATCCCGGTCCACGGAGGTTCGGATCGTTGGCGTGGAAGTGACCCGTCTGGGCAATATGTTTTCGAATGATTTCGGGCACCGGCGGGCCTTCGCTGCTCATCGCCTTCACGTCGAGATGGATGCCCAAGTTGGGGTGATTTACACGACTGAGTATCGCCGCGGCTTCGTCCGCCGTGAGAATGAAATCGGCTTCTTTGGGGGAGAGCGGCTCCAACAGGAGTTTCACTCCGGCATCGGCGATTTTCGGAAGAGCTTGTTGGATCGTGTCGATGGCATAATCGGTAGCTTGTTCCTTCGTGGCCCCTTCTGGAATTCGTCGTTGCCCAGGCGACCCGAACACGAGAAGATCTCCACCAAAATCACGACACGCCCGAGCCAACTCGACTAAATATGTCGCGGTTCGCTCCCGTGTCTCGGCGTCCGCCGCCGTGAGGTGGAGTCCTTCGGTCTTCGCGAGCAACCAATGGAGCCCTATAATTTGTAGCCCAACCTCTTCGGCTTGCTTGCGAATTTCTTGACGCCGTTCCGCGCTGACGTCCGTAATCAACGGCGCGAGCGTGAACGGAGCAAGTTCGAGCCCTTGATACCCAAGTTCAGCCACGAACTTGCAAACTCGCGGGTGATCCCAGGCTTGGAACGTCTCATTACAGATGGCGTATCGCATGATGTCTGCTTTGTTTTCGTTTTGTGTTGTTTTGTTTTGGAGTGCGGCAGCGAAGCTGCTGCTTTGGTATTTTTGTCTTTGTTTTAGTTGGTTATCGAGTGCGGCGTCTAGCCGCTTTGGTATTTTCGGATTCCTCGCTCGCGCTTCGGGTTAGTATGTCTTGGAGAGCAGCTCGACGCCGCTTTCGTAGTTTTTGTTGTTATTTTAGTCTTTGTTTTGGATTTCTCATTCAGAAGGCAATCGAATCTTCGGTGCTTCGTCCCTCGGATTGGCGGGCATCAGCGTGAGCGTAATCGGCCCCCGCGCCTTCTCGACGGCCCGATAAAATTCGCCCGGATTATGAACTCGCTTCCCATTCACGGCCTGGATGACGTCGCCAATCCCACGAAACGCCGCCTCCGCTGGGGATTTCGGCAGCAATTCCGTAACCAGAACTCCATCCGGAATTTTGTTATTTGGCAAGTCGTTTCGATCCGGTCGCACGAGTGTACTCGTATGATCGACACGCAAGCCCTTAACGAAAGGTCGTTTTGCAGCCGTGGCAATTACTTTTCCCACGGTGTAGGCTTTTGCCAGCGTAATCTTCAACTCTTGCTGAGCCGACGTTTTCGCCTTACGCACGGTGACCCGGATGGTCGAATCCGCAAACAACCGACTGAGGAGCAACAACAACTCATCGCTGTGATTGACCGGGTTTGAGTTGACCGCCAAAATCGTGTCTTTCGGTACGAGGCCCGCTTTATCAGCTGGCGAACCGGCGGTCACGTGAGTAATCTTCACTCCCCGATTTTTCTTCGTACTCGGCAGGAACCCGACTCCGAGAAAGCCATATTCCACTTCTCCGCCGCGCTTCAAGACGCCAATCACGTCTCGGTTTGCCGAACTCATCGGGATGGCAAAACTACCTGGAATGTCGTGGCCACAGAGACCCCCGCGAGCCGTCGTGATCCCCACGAATTGCCCATGCAAATCGATGAGCAGGC
>CAYYUU010000293.1:0-8045 GCA_964474955.1 uncultured Alcaligenaceae bacterium
TTGTACTCACCGACGAGCTGCATTGCTTGTGGTCTGTTGTTGCTGAACCCTCTGTTCTGTTGCTTTGGTCGCCGACTGTTCTCCGCGCTGACTTTCTCCACGACCTTCGACGGGTGACCGCCATGTCCAGACTTGTTGAACATTCGCGATCGTTTGATTTTTGGGTATGCTCGAGGTTCGACTGGCTGTGAGGCTTCGCCGAACGCAGGGCCATCTGGATTTTTCGGGGCTTCCACCTTCTCCATCGTGGAGACAGGAATGTCCGCGGTCGGAGGCGTTGGTTCCGGGGGAGTCTGTTCCGCTTCCGAACCGGGTGGGGGCGGAGCAGGTGGCAGACCATCGCTGACGACTGTGGTTGAGCCACGAAAGGCCGGGCTCGAATCACCAACCTCACGGACTCGCGGGGCAGTCGGCTCTGGCAACAGGCTCTTACCATTTCTCCGCGGCTGCGGGAAAGGCTGGCCACGTTCCGGAGAGATCGGAGGGACCGGAGGCGGCGATTTCTGACCGGTTCCGGTAGTTGCGAACGAGTTATTGGCTGGCTCGTCCGGAACTGTCGGCGGGAGTGCCAACGGCATCTCTCTCGTTTTCCGGCGCTCCGATCTCGGCAAATTGAGAACTTCGTTGGCTTTGGCTGCTGGCGTTCCGGGTACGGGTGGAACGGGTGGAGGCAGGACCGGCTCGGGGAGACCCGGGGGCGGATCCTGTGCGAAAACGGACGCGCAGAACATCACTGCAAGGCCACCCAAAGCGCAGAGCATCAGAATCCGGATTTGCATTCTACTGTTCCCTGCCATGGGCTTTCCCCTGTACGAACGATCGCATTCGTTGCCAGCGTCGGTTACTTATATCGACCTTGGTATTTCTCGGCGGGATACTTCACGACGTTCTTGGCCATCTTCTTCCGAACGGCCTCGGATAAATCCAACCCGAGGGCGTTACACAAACAAAGGATATTTCCGGCGACGTCAGCGATTTCGTCGCGGACCGCTTCGAACTGTTCGGGATCGTTCACGACGCCTTCGGATTCGGCGTTTTCCATCCAAAGAAAATGTTCCATCAACTCGGCGACTTCGACGGCCAAGCTCATGACCAGGTTCTTTGGACTGTGGAACTGATTCCACTGCCGTTTGGAAACGAACTCCCCGAATACATCTTTCAGTTGTTGGACTGTCGTCGTGCCGTCGCTCGCCAGGTGTTCTGTCATTGGTGTCGATTCCATGTTGAGCGAGCCAACGCTGCTTGCACATCTCGCCGGAGTCCCCTTTCGTCTCCGGGAAACGTCGAGGTTCTGCGGCATCGTGGCCGTGAACCACTTGCGACACCTTCCCTTTCTCAAAACGAAAGGACTCGGGTCGCTTGAAGTCGGCTCTGTGTCTGATTGAAGTGGAGGGAATATACCGCGTGTGAATTTCCTGTCAAGGAAACCTTCGTGGTGGGAAAACCCCCACGAACCGGTCCCTCGGTGATACTATGGAATCATCAACTTGGCGTGGTGAGGAGGGCCACCGATGGCGAAAAAATCCAACAAGAAAAAAGCACCCACAGAAAATCCCGACATCAAAAACATCTGTCGGAATCGAAGGGCTTTTCACGAATACAACATACTGGAAATTGTTGAGTGCGGACTCGTGCTGACTGGGACCGAGGTGAAGAGCCTGCGCGATCGTCCGCCAACGCTCGACGAGGCATATGCCAAGCTGACCGATGGCGAAGTATGGCTGCATGGGTGTGACATCCCCGAATATACGATGGGCAACCTGTTCAACCACAAGCCCATGCGTCCACGAAAACTCTTGCTCCACAAACGCGAGATCGCCAAGCTCGCCGACAAGGCCAAACAACAGGGATTCACGCTCGTACCCACTCGGATGTATTTCAAGAAGGGCTGGGCGAAGGTCGAAATTGCCATCGCGAAAGGGAAACAACTCCACGACAAACGCGAGACCCAAAAGAAGAAGGATGCACACCGGGAGATTCAGAGAGAGTTGAATCGAAGGCGGTAAGGTTCCGATGTTTCTCTCCAAAGCCAATCGGGCGGTCTGATGAACAAAGAGTCCCATTTGTGATCGGGCTTTGGAGTGTCGCCTTTCGCTCAGCGAAAGGCGGCACTCTCCAAATGCGACAATTATTGTTACAGTCGCCCCGTGACTCAAAACAACATCCCTGAAAACTGCAGCCCATCACAGTTCGTATTCCAACGCCGAGTTGGTCTCCACCCTCGCAAATCATTCCGAGCCTCCACTCAAACCACATTGGCATTGCGGTCAATCACCGAATCGGGTTCAATGCCCCGCAATCAACGACCTCGGGGACACCGAGCGTCCACGGACTGGAATTCAAATCGTTCACGCGAGGGATGAGCCCGCATGCGCGTCTTAGCCTTGGTCAAAGGAATTGACCACGTTTGCACTCGATATCGCGTGGAAGCGTTTCGTCCGTTTTTGGAAAAAAATGGCTACAGCCTGGAGTTGATTTCCTGGCCCAAGTCTTTTTTTTCAAAGATGGTTCTTCCGGCCCAGATGGGTCGGGCGGACGTGCTCATCTTGCAGAGAAAGTTAGCGTCGCCCTGGCAGATGGCTTGGTTTCGTCGGTTAGCAAAGGCCCTCGTGTTCGACTTCGACGACGCCGTGTTCTATCGAAATTCCTATGCCAAGGAAGGCTTGCACAGTCCCAAACGGGCTCGTCGTTTTGAGCACACCGTCGCGAATGCTGATTACGTCGTGGCCGGGAATGGCTTCTTGAAATCTCGGGCACTCGCAAATGCCCCGAACGCGAAGACTCTGACAATCCCCACCTGTATCGATAGCTCGAAATATCCCATAGCGGAACATAGAGATCGCCCTTTTGTGGATCTCGTTTGGGTTGGTTCGGCGAGCACGCTCCAAGGTCTGTTGCCGCTCGACGCGATGTTCAATGCGACCGGCGACGCTATCCGCCGCTTACGATTCAAAATCATATGCAATCATTTTCTCCGGCTAGAATCGCTCCCGGTGGTCGAGTGCGTTTGGTCGGAGGCGACCGAAGCCAAGGACCTTGCGACCTCGGACATCGGCGTCAGTTGGGTCCCCGATGATCCCTGGAGTGAGGGAAAATGCGGCCTGAAGGTCTTGCAATACATGGCCGCAGGGCTGCCGGTCGTCGCAAATCCCGTGGGTGTGCAACGTCACATGATCGAGCACGGGCGAACGGGATTCCTCGTCGAGTCGTCCGCGGAATTCCAAAGTGCCGTCGCGAGACTCGTTGGTGATCCATCGCTCCGGAGACGGATGGGCCTTCGGGCGAGACAGCAGGTCGAGCGACAATTCGACGTCAGCGTCGGCGCGAGGAAGTGGTTGCAAGTGTTGGGCGAAATCGGCGAAAGATTTCGCAAACCAAAAAATCAAACGCTGAGAAACGCAGCATGAACGCAACGCTTGCAACAGCGCCGAAGGCAGCCCAACCAAGTCTCCCTGCCATCACGATCAATCCATTCCGTTGGCGTGTTCCCGACCCTTTCCAGCACTTGTTGTTCGACGAACGCGGACTTCGCCTTTCGCAATGGCTCGACGCCGGACAAGCCGAAGTCGTGAAAAAAGGCCCGCATCGCGAAGTGTATCGAGTCACCTTGCCGGAATTGTGTTTTTACGTCAAACACAACTTGCTCCATAATTACCGCGCGTGGCTTCGCCAACTCGTTCGCCCGAGCAAAGCTCGGATGGAATTCGAGAAGCTCCGCGAACTCGCAAATCGCGGCATTCCGACAATCGAGGCACTCGGCTACGGCGAACGGCTCGATGGAATTACATCCGGCGAGAGTTACCTCATCACCCGAGCGCTCGACGACACTCAGCAATTCGACGAGTTTCTCGAACAGACTCTCCCGAATTTCTCGACTTCGAAACAAACGCAGGTCCGGCAGCAACTCCCGCGCTCGCTCGGAAAATTTGTAGCTCGCCTTCATCTCGCGGGCGTCGTCCATCAAGATTTTCATTGCGGCAACATTCTGATTCGCTGGACCGACGACGAACCCCGGCTCTATCTGATCGACCTCCAGGCCGTCCGGTTGCAGAAGCCGCTTTCGTGGATCGAGCGTCAACAGAATCTTGTCATTTTGAATCGTTGGCTCAGCTTGCGAACGAATCGAGCTGAACGCTGCCGATTTTGGCGCACCTATCTCGAAGAAATTGGCGGCAACTCGACGTCTGGGAACTCTCGGGAGTTGGCGCGAGGACTGGAACAGAAAACGCGCGAGTCGAATCTGCAGTTCTGGCAAAGACGAGACCGGCGATGTCGGTTTCGGAACCGTCGATATCGCTTGGTCTGCGCGAAGTCGTTCCGCGGCTATTCCGTGTCTGATTTATCGAGCGAAGATGCAGCGAAAATTCTGGCCGATCCGGATGCGATGTTTCGCGATCCGAACAGGAAGGTCCTCAAAGAATCGCGAAGTGTCAAAGTCATCGAGATTAAGGTGCAAGTTGGAGTGAAGCAAATCCCCGCCGTGTTTAAGCGTGTCGAAGTTCGGAAGTGGAGCGACCCACTCGCGAGCCTCGCGCGGTGGTCGCCGGTCCTTCGTTCCTGGGTCTACGGGCACGGACTTCGAGAGCGCGGACTCCCCACTGCTCGGCCGCTGATGATGTTTCATCGCATGGCGATGGGGATGGCGAGGGAAGGTTATTTGTTGATGGAGAAGGTCGAGAATTCCGGAGACGTGCGAGACTTGGTTTCGCAACTTGCGGAGGAATCGGCTCATCAAGTCCTTCGGGAACGAACCCGGCAACTCGCTCGCCTCATTCGAGATTTGCACGATCGCGGTTTCGTGCATCGGGATTTGAAGACGTCGAATATTTTGGTCTGCGATGTGGGAGAAAAGGACATTGAGGACGGGCGCCCTTTCGCGGAGCGAAAGGCGACACTAATAGACAAAGACAATGGTTACGGCACACGGAGTGTGCCTACTACTTCTGGTCACGGCATACGGAGTGTGCCTACTACTTCTGGTCACGGCATACGGAGTGTGCCTACTACGAAAAATCAAGACAGGCGGCCTTTCTGTTTTATCGATCTCGTAGGGCTTGCTCGCGTCAAGAATCCAAGCTGCGAGATTCGGGGAAAGAATCTTGTCCGGCTCGCGGCGTGTTTCGTGGGAGATTTGAGAGTCACACGCACCGACTACCTTCGATTCCTTCGTGAGTACATGCGTTGGGGATTGCACGGCAAGGGCGATTGGAAAAAGTGGTGGCGAGCCGTCGAAGCGGGGCTTGTGCGCAAGGTAGAAAAAAATCATCGACGAGGTCGACCGTTGGTTTGATTGGCCTCGGATTTCATCTTGTTTTGTTTTTCGGGCGGGAGTAGATTCCGCTGTACGCTGAGTTCACTTCGAATCAGCAAGACGAAGCACCTAACGAACCGAGGAGTGTC
Organism: uncultured Alcaligenaceae bacterium; assembly: GCA_964474955.1. Classification (GTDB taxonomy): domain Bacteria; phylum Planctomycetota; class Planctomycetia; order Gemmatales; family Gemmataceae; genus CAYRFQ01. The sequence goes on from CAYYUU010000293.1 coordinate 5,401, forward strand.
ATGGTTCGATCGTCGCGCGTCTCCCCTTTCATTTGGTTACTCGGGATCGCAATCCTCCTTGCGCAAGGGTGTTCCTATCTTTCGTTCTTGCCGACAACTCCGATCCAACCAATCCACGAAGATGTCGTCTACGGTGCCCCGGATAAATACAGTCTTCGAATCGCCCCATATATTTTTCTGTCCGACAAGAAGCTCGACAAAAACAGTGAGTTGTTCAAGGGATTGGCGAAGTTACGCGACCAAGTTTACAGCGAACTTGATTTGACGCCATCACCGCGAGCGGTCCATGTTTTCTTGTTTGCGGATCGAAAAAAATACGAAAAGTTCATGGCCCTGCGGTACAAGGATCAGCCCAAACGACGAGCGTTTTTCGTCGCGGACCCGACCACTCAAGACTTGTTGGTCTACACGTTCTGGAGCGATCAGATCGAAGAGGACCTGCGACACGAATTGACCCATGCGTTGCTTCACAGCGTTTTGAAAGATGTTCCTTTGTGGCTCGACGAAGGTCTCGCGGAATACTTCGAAATGCAGCCCCAAATGAAAGGGCTCAATACGACGCATCTCAAGAAACTCGTCGCCAACAAACAATTTGCTCCGAATCTGGCGAGGCTCGAACGAATCACCGATCTTGCGAAAATGACTCCGACGGAATACCGAGAGTCGTGGGCGTGGGTTCACATGATGCTCCGCACTGATCCACACTGCAAACGGGTGTTGCTCGGTTACATCCATGAACTTCGAAAAAATCCGACGCCCGCGAGGCTTGCACCACGCTTGCGAAATGTCTTGCCGGATATGGAGTCGAAGTTGATGGCACACATCGGTCGCATTCGGGAAACTCCGTCGATGCTACGGGCGTCGATCAGGTAGCTGGTTCTGCAGGGGACTCGTAGTTCGATACTTTTCCCACTTTCCTTTTTGCTGGTATCATGAAACGTAGTTACGGATTTTCTTTCCTTTCCGAACTGCGTTCCCAATGAAACTACTTGTTACGGCCGGAAATACTCTCGTCCTGATCGACAAGGTCCGAGCGATCACGAACGTCTTCACCGGGAAGACCGGGGCGTCGATTGCGTTGCACGCTCAACGACTCGGCCATGACGTGACGGTATTGACATCGCACCCGGAAGTGGTCGACGTCCTTCGACGAGACGATTCTACCCTTCCCGCTCTTCACAACATCAATCAATACCGTACATTTGACGACCTCGCCGACTCGATGCGACAACACATCGGGGACGGACCCGACGCGATTGTTCATTGCGCGGCGGTCAGCGATTACCAATCTGCCGGGATCTACTCAGCAGCGGAGGGCACAACTTTTGACACGGATTCTCTGACCTGGGAAACGACGGGGCACTCCCCTACCCTTCGCGACATGCAAGCCGGGAAGGTCAAGAGTGATGCGCCCGAATTGTGGTTGCGGTTGGTGCGGACGCCAAAACTGGTGGACAAGATTCGAGACGAGTGGGGCTTCCGGGGTGTGCTAGTGAAGTTCAAGCTGGAAGTTGGAGCGGAGGAATCGACATTGTTGGAGATCGCGGAGAAGTCTCGCAGACTCTCGAAGGCCGAACTGATGGTCGCCAACACGCTCGAAGGAATCGCCGAGTGCGCGTATATCGGACCGGTCTCAGGAAAGTACGAGAAGATTCCGCGGTCCCTACTTCCGTCTCGATTGCTACAAGAAATCGAGAGAATTCACCAAGAGCAGAACAATGGCTAATGTGCTTCTTGGCGTCACGGGTTCTGTGGCCAGTATCCGAACGCCGATGCTGCTTGAACAACTGACGAGTTTGGGTCACGCGGTCAAAGTGGTTGCGACTGCTGCATCGGTGTATTTTTTCGATCCGACCGATGCGGTGTTTTCTCCCTTGCCTGGACCGTCACGCAATCCTAATCTGGTGATTCTCGATGAAGACGAATGGCCCGGAATGGACAAGGGCCGACGGTGGGAGCGTGACGAACCAATCTTGCACATTGAGCTGAGGCGGTGGGCGGATGTGCTCGTAGTCGCCCCAATCGATGCAAACACTCTGGCGAAAGTGGCGTACGGTCTCGCGGATAATTGCTTGACGTGCGTTTGGAGAGCATGGGACCGCACACGTCCGCTTGTGATTGCTCCTGCCATGAACACCCACATGTGGGAACATCCTGCCACCATTCGGCACCTGCGACAACTCGCCGAAGATGCTGGAATGGGTCAATCTTTCGAGACGGATTCACTTGAGTTGATTCGACAAATGAACGAACTTCGCAAGCCGCTTCGGGTTGTTCCCCCTGTGAGTAAGCGGCTCGCGTGTGAAGACGTCGGAATGGGCGCCATGAATAGTGTTGAAGAGATTGTGAGGGTTGTGTCCGAACTGGTGACGCAATAATTGTCGTGTTTAGGTGTTGATCGGAAAGTTGCTTTTCGCTCCGCGAAAAGCAACTTTCCCAGATGCGACAGTTATTTATCCGCCTGCCCTCGCGCAAGACGACTCTCCGAACAAACGCCACTCTGATCCATCGCCCGAAGCCAAAGCCGTCGTCGACAACCTCTAACCCAACCAAGCCGGCATCTCTCCCGCCGCAGGCAGTTTCACCACGCAGAGACTCGTGATGGCTTCGTGGCTCTGTACTTCTTGAATCGCTACCGCTGGCGG
>CAYYUU010000294.1:0-8038 GCA_964474955.1 uncultured Alcaligenaceae bacterium
GCCATTCCATCGAACTCCGACGTTGCTTTCATCCTGGCGGATTACCTCGAAGAACGCGGCGATCCGAGGTGCGAGTTGTTGCGTATCTTGTACACCCTGAAAGACACCATCGAACTCACGCCCGAACGCTTCGAGATGGAAGAACGATTGCGCGAGTTGGTGTTGGTTGAGGGACTCGAACCTGTCGCTCCACGCTACACCAACGAAATCGGAATGGAGTTCGTTTGGATTCCACCAGGAGAATTTTGGATGGGAAGTCCCGTAGATGAACCCGAGCGAGAGCCATACGAAAGCCGACATGAGGTAACGCTCACGCAAGGCTGTTGGATGCAAACCACCGCCGTCACACAAGGCCAATGGGAAGGCGTGATGGACTCGAACCCAAGTCAGTTTCAACGTGGGGATGCCTTCCCCGTCGAATCCGTCTCGTGGGAAGACGCTCAACGGTTTTGCCAAACCGTCACAGAATGGACACAGCGGGAGACACTCTTACCGACCGAAGCTCAATGGGAATATGCTAGCCGTGCGGGAACGACGACCCCGTTTTGGTTCGGGCCGTATCTCACAACCGATGATGCCAATTTCGATGGCCAGACTCCGTCTGTTCTTGGCCATGGCGAAGCCCGAGAAGTGACCGTTCCAGTGAGGACTTTTCTCCCCAATGCGTTTGGCCTTTTTGAAATGCACGGGAACGTGACCGAATGGTGTCGGGATGCTCGGCGAATCTACAAATATCGTCCCAAGATCGACCCCGTCGGATCTCTCGGAGGTCCGACTCGTGCGTTACGCGGAGGGTCTTGGTATTACAATGCGCAGAGAATTCGGTCGGCCTATCGTCGAGTCAGCATGGTCGATCGAGTTCTTGGAAGCATTGGATTTCGATGTGTGCAAGTTTGAACGCCGGATGCAGAATTCTCCTCTCCAAATTTCTCTCGACAGCCTTTGCCTCTTTTGATCTCACCAGTTCCGGTTGGCGACGGTCGGCTTGTCAGATAAGGTAACACTTTGTGTGAGTCCGTTCCCGAGGAGGCAAATTGACCGTGCAAATACTGTTGGCCGCGGACAACGGAGTGAGTTCGTCCGTCTACTGGATGGACTTTCTGGGCCTGTTGAGCATTCCCGCGCTCGTCGCCCTCAATGGATTTTTCGTGGCCGCTGAATTTGCTTTGGTCGCCGTCCGAAAAACCCGAGTTGAAGAACTCATAGCCCAAAAAGTCAGCGGCGCTCAGGCCGTCATGGCCTCCATTACAAACTTGGACCATGCGATCGCCGCGACGCAACTCGGAATCACGCTGGCCAGCTTGGCCCTCGGTTGGTTCGGCGAGCGAGCCCTGGAACATTTGCTTGGGGGTGTTTTTGCCTCGGTCCCCTCGCCCTACCGTTGGATCGTCTCCCATTCGGTCGCCAGCACCATCACGTTCATGCTCATCACGTTCATGCACGTCGTCTTCGGAGAACTCATTCCGAAAACGGTCGCGTTGCAAACGCCCGATCAGGTCTCGCTCTGGATCGCCAGACCTCTGAACATTTTTACGTGGATCACGCGACCGTTGATCTACGTCATGAACGGGAGTGGCAACGCCATCTTGAAAGCCTGCGGATATAAGCCCGACACGACCGAGGGCATGGTGCATTCCGTCGAGGAACTCGCCTTGTTGATCGAAGACACATCGGAGGCCGGAGTTCTTGACGCCGACCAAGCCGATTTGGTCCAGAACGTGTTCATGCTTTCGAAGAAAACGGTGAAGGACTGCATGGTCCCACGAGAAGAAATGATGGCCTTGGAGATCAATACGTCGAGCGACAACATTCTCGAAGCCGTTCGGAGCGGCGGACACACTCGCATTCCGATCTACGAAAACAACATCGACAACATGATCGGAATCGTGAACACCAAAAACCTCTTTCACTTGTTCAGCTTGCACGGGCTCGTGATTCTCCAGGACGCGATGTATCCGCCGATGTACTTGAAGCCCGACGAAAGTATTGCCAACGCCCTGCGGTTGTTCCGCAAGGCCCGCAAGCCGATGGCCCTCGTGCGCGACGAGGCGGGAAAGATTCATGGGCTCGTGACGCTCGAAGACATTCTCGAAGAAATCATCGGAGACATCGAGGACGAACACGACGTCGCGTCGCCCTTCAAAGTCGTCCTTTGGCGGAACCGAGAACTAGCTCGGCCATCGGAAAGGTCGAAACCTATCACTCAAAAAATGCATGCCGTCATGACGCCCCTGGAGTCGAATCCGCGAACGGCAAGTTCCCAGGAAGCTACTCCGCATTCGAGAGGAACCAACGGGGCGACGCCGCGATCGGAACCACCACTCAAACATCCCGAAGTTCCGAGGAAACGAAGGGCCAAACGAAAACGGATGCGGAGATATTGAGATATCGTTTCCGAATAGACCACCAACCTACTTCTCACGAATCAACCACCATGCGAATTCTCCTCACCAATGACGACGGCGTATATGCTCCTGGATTGCGGGCAATGCGTAAAGAATTAAAGAAAATGGGCGAAGTCGTCGTCGTGGCTCCCGCGGCCGAACAGAGCGCGGCGGGGCACTCGATCACGTTGATGAACCCCTTGTTGGTCCAAGAAGTTTTGGACGAGAACAACGAGCCGATGGGGTGGGCCGTCGAAGGCCGCCCCGCCGACTGCGTCAAGCTGGCCTTGTTGGAGCTTTTGCCAGAAAAACCCGACGTCGTCGTCAGCGGCATGAACGCCGGCTCCAACGCAGGAATCAACGTCCTCTATTCCGGGACCGTTGCGGCAGCCATCGAAGCGGCCTTTTTCCATCACACCAGTATCGCCGTGTCGCTGGAGTACACCAAAGTCAAACCGCTCGATTTTCCCAAGGCCGCGGTCATGGCTCGCAACGTGATCGAGCAAATCTTGTCGCACGACCCACCCAAAGGCTCTCTGTTCAACGTGAACATCCCGAGTCTCGACAAGGGAGAGGTCCGCGGGATCCGCGTCCTGCCCCAAAACCTGGCAACGTACCAGGAGACGTTCGACCGACGAGTCGATCCTCGCGGGCGTGTCTACTTTTGGAGCAATCCCGATTTCGAATGCCCCGACCCACACCCCGACACCGACGTCCATGCGCTCGCTGACAGTTTCATCACAGTCACTCCGCTACAGTTCAATTTGACGCATCACGCAAGACTCGAAGAGATGCGAGATTGGAAGTTTGAACTGGGATGAGTTTGGAACGCGGGAAGGTTAGATCGTTTTGAATTGCAAGGTCGAAGACTCCCTCGCTCGCGGCGTTGTCATTCGGGAAGTGTCGCCTTTCGGTCGGGCTGTCGGATCAATGAATGTCGCAGTGGCGAGAGATGGTGTTCGGTGGCTCGGGAACGTGCCCCAAGAAATCCGACACTTGTTTATTCCGTCCGCCTGGGCGAAAGACGTAGAGCGGATCTCGTTTGTGTAGGTCGCATTGGTTTGGGGCTTTCCGGTTTCCGACAGGCAGGATCGTTGTTGATGTTGCCGGGCCAACCCAAGTCCGAGCTACTCTGCGAAATTTCCAACCCATGGCTTGGGGCGAAATCCCGAATTCGAGACGGGGACCCTAAATTCTGTACACACAACCCACAAAACCTCTTGGTCAGTGGGTTTTGTGGACGCATTTTCTACCTTCCCCTGGAAAAACGACCTTTCGAAAATGCGAGCCGAACTCCCAAAACACATACACAAAAAATACAACAATCATGGCGAGGTATTTTTGTGTTTTTTTTGTATGTGTTTCCCGCCTCGGATCGGAAACAATACCACAAAGGCGTTCTTTCGCGGAGCGAGAGACGACACTTCCCAAACCCGCACCAGCCCGAAGCCCGAGCTAAGGCTGGTGTCGACCTCTCCGCATCACCCATCGACTTGCAACAATTCATTATCGATCAACCGCGTCTCCCCGAAGTACGCCGCCACCGCGAAGAGAACACGTCCCTGGACGACTTTGATGGGTTCGAGCGTTTCGTAATCTACGACGGCAGCGTAATCCAACCTGGCTCCCTCGGTGTTTTCGATGTTCGTTCGGAGGAACGCTTCGAGTTGCTTCGCGTCGCGTTCTCCAACTTCGACTCTTTCGCGGACTTGTTTCAAACTGTTGTGCAGCACGACCGCCCGTTGTCGTTGCTCAGGAGTGAGGTAGCGATTGCGAGAACTGAGCGCCAACCCATCGGGTTCTCGCACGATCGGACAGACTCGGATTCGCACGGGCACGTTGAGGTCGCGGACCATCTGCTCCAGGATGCGAGCTTGTTGGGCGTCTTTTTGACCGAAAAAGGCGACGTCGGGCTGGACAATCTGAAACAGTTTTAAAACGACCGTCGTGACTCCGCGGAAGTGGCTCGGGCGTGACCGACCACAAAGAACATTCTGCAGTTCGTGGACTTCCACATAGGTTCGGAATCCTGATGGATACATCATGTCGGGCGTGGGCGTGAAGACCAAGTCTACGCCCTCTTTGTCACACGCCTGGAGATCTTGTTCGAGCGTCCGCGGATATTTGTCGAGATCTTCATTCGGGCCGAATTGGGTAGGGTTGACGAAAATGCTCGCGATGACGATATCTGTTTCGGCTCGCGCAGCAGAAAAGAGGCTCATGTGACCCTCGTGGAGGGCTCCCATCGTCGGAACAAAGCCAATCTGCTTGCCTTCTTGGCGAAGATACCAGACCTCTTCGCGGATCTCTCCGATGGTTGTGTCTAAGCGCGGCATGGGACGGACTCGTGGATGTGGTTTATTTGGACGTCAACAAAGATGGGAAGTGTGGACGTCGTTTGTCGTCGGAAACGACGTCCACAATGGAGGTAACCCTGCGTGTCCAAGAAGGCAAGAAAAAGACCAAATTCCCATCAAGGTCCCGGAGGTGGACCGCCTGGACCTCCCGGAGGTGGACCGCCTGGACCTCCCGGAGGCGGGCCGCCTGGACCACCTGGATTTGACGTGCCTTGCTCCAAGCTCGGACGTTTAGGCATATTTTGGAGGAAGGGGTTTTGTCGCCAGATCTGATCGGGCATGAATTTGCCGGGTATCTCGCGGAGAATCTTGGTCAAACTCGGATACATTTTGTCCGCCGTCTCAAGCTGACCGCGGTCTTCTGGGTCGGATTCTTCCCATTGTTGCTTGTAATCGGCGTAAAGCGAAGCCCGCAGAAGAATCAGACGCGATAGCTCCAGTCGCAGCCTTTGTTCGGCTTCCAAGTCTTCGTCGAGATAGGCCAGATAATCCTCGGCGAGTTTCTGCTTTTCCTTTTCCTTCTCCGCTTCGAACAGCCGTCCGGTTCGGTTTTTGATGCTGTCCCAGCGTTGCTTGAGCAAGACATAATTCGTCTCGAGGAACCTTTCCGCCTGCCGGTCGTTCTTGATCTTGCTCAACCCGTCGGCGAGTTCACTGCGGCAAATGATGGACTCGCGGAACAGAACGCCGGGCGTATCGCCACACCCGGCCAGACACAACAACACCGAGCCCAACGCAACAAATCGGAGCCAACGTTTCGTCGAGTGGGTCATTACTTTTCTCCCGAGGAGTTCGGAGTCAGGAGGCCAACGCCCTCAAGCCGCTGGAGTTTGCTCGCGAAGGCGCTCCCTTCGTTCGGAAAGGCTTGGATGAGATCGTCCAAATGTTTCTCGTATTCTTTCTTGGCGGCGATCCATTGCGGCCCCAACCCGGAGTCTTGCAGAGCTTGTTTCTCGGCGGGACTCATTGTCCGAAACGTTTCCCAGACTTCACGATTGGCTTTGTATTTGGCGAGGATCTCCGCCCAGGCTTGGTTCATCGTCGGGACGTCGTTGACGCCTGCCAAAATTTTATTCTCGGCCTTTCTAGCTGCGATGAGCTTTTTAGCGAATTCGGGATCGACCTTCTTCTCCCCCGAGCTTTTTTCGGGCGAACCGCCACATCCCAAAAAACATCCCACGGAAAGGAAGCCAACGAACAACCAAGGGAGAAAGGACACACTGCGGGACCGATGCATTATCTAACTCTCCGGGTGGGCCTATCTCGGATTAGACTCGGCAGGTTCAAGGATGTGTCAAGTTCCATCATAAATTGTCCCCAAAGGCCGTAGGACAGATTGCTCACATGTCCGACGCCCCCGACACAATCGATAGGTCAGCGTTTCACGGCTGGGTCAAACAACTTGCGGACTTTCTCGAGACTAACGTGAGCGCCTGCATTCTTTTTATAAGACCGAAACGTATTCTCTTTTTCCTTGAGTTTGCCGCAGATGGACTTGAACGTCAGGTCATATTTACTGAGCATACGTTTCTTCGCCCCCTCGTCCTGGGGCAGCTGCGCGTCCATGTTATCTCGCACTTCGACCAGGTAGTCATACTGTTCATCGACCATCTGTTTCAAAGGCTGCAGACTCGCATCCTGCGATTTGTATTTGGCGGTCTCGAAATAAATCTGATTCAGGCGTTTCAAGGCTTCCTGCGCGTAGTAGGAGTAGTCCCGTCGTTGACAGCCAGCAAACGTCGTCACAATCATGACCGAAAGGAGAAACCAAATCGCTTTTCGCATGTCCTGGTCCTATTGATCCGGTTGGGTAAAACCCGTCGGACTTTTACTTCTTGTCGTTCTTCTTGTCTTTCTTTTTCTTCCGTTGGAACATTGTCAGCTGGTCGACAACTTCCTTGCCTCCGGGCTGCAACCGGGCGCGTCGAATGGCATCGCGAAGGTCCATGTCCGCCTGGATGAAGGCAGCCTGATATTTGCCTTGCAGCAAAATCTTCTCTTTCAATTCCGGCATGCCTTTCTCTTTGACAAGTTTGTCGGCAGCCTTGATCTGTTCGACGATCTCCGAGTCAATGCGTTTGACGATGGGCTTGACTTCGGCGGCCGTCTTCACGTCCTTGATCTTGCGAAGTTCTGTGGCCATTTCCCGCATCAAAGTGAGGACCTTTTTCGTGATCTTCTCGTACTCGGAGACCTTCTTCTGGGCCAACGAAGTTGTCGGGAACGTGGCCACCAGAAACGTGGCCAGGAACGTCCCAAAGATCACCAGGGTACTACGAGCAAGTTGACGCATCGAGAGGACTCCTTTTTCTCGGTCGTTGGGGTCAAAGGATTCGATTCATCAGTCGTGGCGTCGGTCGTCCTGACCAAACCACAGCGTTGAGAAATTATTGACTTCGGGTAAGGACTTCGAACTCTTGCCGGTACCGACGCAGTTCGGTTTCCAGTTCTTTTCTCGCCTTCGCCGACAATTTGTCCTCCGGAAGTGCGAGGACCTTGGCGGCGGCCACTTCGAGTTTTTCCTGGGCCTTGCCGACGTCTTCGAACGCTTGCCGCAACGTCCCGCGATGTTTCGAGGCCAGTTCTTGTTTTTGCTCCGCCGTCAAATTCTTCTCTTCCGCCAGAGCAGTGGCTTTGGCTCGCAAGCTGAGCAATTCTTTTCCGACTCCCCGCAGTTCGATCAGCTCGTCCAACACGGGCTTGAGTTCCTTCTTGGTGAGCTTTTTGCTCTTACCGGTGTTGGCGGCGGTATTGAGTTTATCGGTCGCCGATTCGAGCTTGCTAATGGCCGCGTTCGCCTGGGAAAAAATCTTTCCGATCGTTTCTTCCACCGGGTCGCTCCCGCACCCACTGAGCACGGTCAAGAAACCCACCATTGCAAAGACCGTGACTGCCAGTCTCATCAACTTCTCCTTGTTCGTTTGCTATTGCCGAATCGCAAAATGGCTGCGCGTGATTCCTACGACGATTCGATCACCGTGTCGTGGTGAAGTAGTTATTGTATTATTCAAGATTTCCCAAAAAGGCGAAAGACAAAACATAAAACGAGGAGCCGCGTTACTTGTCCAACGTCCCCTTCGTCGACGGAATCCCGGTCGCTCGCGGGTCCATCTCGACGGCTTGACGTAGGGCTCGGGCGGGGGCTTTGAAGATGCCCTCGATGATGTGGTGGGTGTTGTGACCGTGGTGGCAGACGACATGTAAATTACAAGCCGCACACGACGACACCGCCCGCCAAAATTCTTCGGCCAACTGCGAATTGAATGTTCCCAAGGTTTCCAACGGAACCTCGGCCCT
>CAYYUU010000295.1:0-299 GCA_964474955.1 uncultured Alcaligenaceae bacterium
CCCGAAGCGCAAGCGAGGATTTGAGCGAGGGCGGACTACTGTCTTTAGGCCGAAGCATCGAAAGCGCCTGAAGCGTGCTTCTCGCAGTCGCTGAGATCCTCGCTTGCGCTTCGGGTTGGTGGAAGACAGCCGAACTCAAAAAGGCCTGAAGCGTGTTTCTCTCTGTCGCTCAGTGTTTCATTCTTCGCTTCGGGAGCTTTCCGCTGCTAAAGAAGCAAAAGCTCCCTGCGCTGAGATCCTTGCTCGCGCTTCGGGTTGGTGGAAGACAGAGCCACACGCCTGCATGCTTCTTGCCGTCG
>CAYYUU010000295.1:309-8013 GCA_964474955.1 uncultured Alcaligenaceae bacterium
TTCCATGCCCCTTTCAGTTCTACAATACTTGCCGACTGATTCACAGTCATGCTAGATATTTTCGATAAGGTTGAAGAAGCGAAGTCTTACATCCAAAGCCATTGGAAGGGAACTCCCAAGGTCGGGATCATTCTCGGCACCGGTCTCGGCAAGTTGACCGAAGAGATCACGTCAGAAGCAGCCATTTCGTACGGCGATATTCCACACTTTCCTGTATCGACCGTCCAGTCTCACGCCGGTCGTTTGGTTTGTGGCCAGCTCTCGGGCAAGACCGTTATGGCGATGGAGGGGCGGATTCATTTCTATGAGGGGTACTCGCTCAAGGACATTACGTTTCCCGTCCGCGTCATGCGAGCCCTCGGGTGCGAGGTTCTCATCATCACGAATGCTTGCGGCGGAATGAACCCGCAATGGTCGAACGGCGACATCATGATCATCGAAGACCACATCAACTTGCTCGGCGACAATCCGCTCATCGGCAAGAACGACGAACGCCTCGGTATTCGGTTTCCCGACATGTCGCAGCCTTACGACCAGGAATTGATCGCGCTGACCGAGAGGCTCGCCCTCGAAGAGAAGATTCCCGTCAAGAAGGGCGTTTTCGTCGCCGTTCCCGGTCCAAACTTGGAGACGCGAGCCGAGTACCGAGCGCTCCGAACGTTGGGTGCAGACGTGGTCGGCATGTCGACCGTGCCAGAAGTGATCGTTGGCGTCCACGCAGGTTTGCGAAATTTGGGCTTTTCGATCATCACCGACATGTGTCTGCCCGATGCGCTTGAGCCTGCGAATGTCGATGACATCATTGCCGTGGCGAACAAAACCGAAGCAAATCTCCGCGTGCTCGTGAAGAAAATCGTTGGGGAACTGTAATCGTTTTACTTCTCCAATTCGGCCTCAATTTGCTTCGCCAGTTTTGGGCGGGTCCGCTTCAATCGCTGAAACATGCGTTACACGGCGTCGGTCCCGTACTGGCGCCGCAACTCCGGCATCGAACGAGCCAGGTGCCATACCATGTTTTCTTCGTAGATCATGAGCTTGACGGACCCGATCTTCTCACTGCAAACGTAGTGCAGGTCTGTTCCGTCTGGGGAAAAGAAAACGTCACTCACCGCACCACTTTTTGGCGACAGGGTCGTGAGTTGTTCTTGACGATTCAGATCCCAAAGAACAATCTGGTCGGTGACCTCGAACCGGTCACCCTTGAACGCACACGTCGCTATCAGTTTTCCGTTGGGAGAAATGCTTGCCTTGCGGAAAATCATCGACTGACTTGGCAATTCTGAAACGAACTCCAATTTCGTGGCGTCATAGATTCGGAGTTTGGAAATTGTCCTAGTGTAAACGTAGCGCCCGTTCGACGAATAGGTCGGTGCGCCTTCGAGAGGACCAATTTGTTTTTTCGCCACGATTGCTTTCGTTTTGGTGTCCAGGACTACGAGGTATTGAGGACCCCATTGGGATTGGGGGCGTGGCTTGGTAGTCACGCGAGACTGCACCAAAACGAGTCTCCTGCCGTTGGGGTGAAAGTCGAATTGTGTGAACTCCCATTTCGAATCGGGGGGTAGATACCGAACTAAATTTTCGTTGGCGACGTCGGCAACAAAAAGTCCCTGATCCGTCCCCACCAATAATTTCTCTCCTCCCGGAAAAAAAGCGAGGGAGTTTACGAGGAGAGAGCCTTTCAGTTTTGGACTGATTAACAAAACGTGCGAGCGGATTTTGTTCGCCCGCACGTCGTAAACGCAGATCGATCTGCCCAAGAGGTTGCTCGAAACGGAGGCGGCATAGTGCTCGTCGGGCGAAACACACAGATTGGATTGAGTCGTCCCCAGCCAAGATTTACCCGCAATCTCTGAAATCTTGTTGCCCTTCCAGACTCGCAGGCCATCGATCTCCGGGGCGACCCGTAAGACTAAGCCACCCGGGGTCATCAATATGTCTCCGAACGACGGCTGGGATCTCGGACGCCAGAGAGTCTTGGATTCGAGAATTGGTTTGAGCGGATACATTTCCATCCGGTCATCTCTCGACACCACCATTTGTTTCTCGTCGAGATCCCAAGTCACCTTCCCACGGACTCCAAGAAAGAAAGCTTGTGGACTCAGGTCCGGGACGTTGTACAAGTGGACGCCTTTTGCCTCCGTCACGGCGAGCCACCGCTTGTCTGGCGACAGATGGAGAGCCCTTGCCCGCTGTGTGAATTTGGTCGACGAGATTTTGCGTCCCGTCCGGAAATCCCACAACCCGAGCGTGTCGTTCGAAGAATCCGCGGCCAGGAGCCATTTCCAGTCCGGCGAGAGCGCCACCAGACTTGGGCGTAACTGCTTCTTGTTGTACACGAAGTCGAGGGTCCCTCTCTTCGTCGGTTCGCTGCGAACCAAATTTCCATTCTCGTTTCTTTGGAGTTCTAGGCGAACAATTCCTTGGCCTTTTTTGCGAGGCAATGTCCAAACCTCAATTGGTCCGCCGGTCTTCACAAGCAACTGTCGTTGGTCAGCGTGGTAGCTTATGGGGTCGAAGGAAAAAGAAAGCGGGGCATTGACCAGCAGCTTTCTGACTTGTATTGGCTTAAGGGACGGAATCTCGACGATCGAGGCACTCCTGCCACGGCTCAGGAAAAGCCGATCGGTTCCGAGAAACATTAACCTGGTTGTCGCCCGCAAAAACTGCCTTTCGTTCAGGTCCTTGCGTCTCAGGCCTGCGAGAGCTAACCCCAAGTTTTCTCGTGGACTCAGTTCCAAGCCGCCAGCAAAGGACGACTTCGCGAGTCGTTTGGGTGGGCCTTTGAAACTCCACAACTCGATGTCGTTGGAAGACAAATAACTCACGGCCAACAGAGGAGCGTTCGGGGCCAGTGCAGCTTTGTGTGTGCCTTCGTGGGTCAACTGCCAGGAGGCCACCGATTTGCCAGTTTCTTCGTCCCGCACCACTAATTGCTTGCCTTTGACGGCGACGATTCGCGTGGCGTCGGCACCTAATCGCCTGTGTTTCGGACCGAACAGAGATCCCTCCCGGCGAACTACTTTGGTACGTGGTCGCTTTCGGTGCACATCCCAGAGTTGCCAATAGGCCCGTTGATCGTCTTCGTCCGGTCGCATGAAGTGCGCCTGCCAGAGGATACTTTCGGCCTGATCCAGTTTGTTGGCCGAGAATAAAAGCTGGGCTCGCAACAGCTTACTTTCGTGCAGTTCTCGACGGATTCGGTTTTTTTGTTTGGCGAGTTCTTTGGCTCTTTGTTTGGCGAGTTCGGCAGCCTTCTCGGCTTTCTCCCGCGCCAGTTTCTCTTGTTTCCGGGCATTCTGTTCGTCGAGTCGGGCTTGTTCGGCGTGCCGACGTGATGTCTCGGCTTGTTGCCATTGGGAGAGGATTCCGACAAGACCCGCGACGAGAACAAGAACACAAACGGCCGACAAAAATGTCGTTGTCGGATGCCGCCGAATCCATTTGGCCATTCTTTCAAATCTATTCACGGGACGGGCTTGGATGGGTTTGCCGTCCAACCAGCGCGACAAGTCGTCGGCCAGAGCGTCTGCCGAGGAATACCGCTTTTCGGGTTCTTTGGCCAGGCACTTCAAGCAGATCGTTTCGAGGTCCCGATCAATTTCGGGATTGATCTTCCGTGGAGGTTCGGGGTCTTGATTCGTGACTTGAAGAATGATTTCGAGCGTAGTTGATCCTCGGAATGGCGGTCGTCCAGTCAGTAACTCGTAGAGGATCGCGCCCAAGCCGTAGACGTCCGACCCGGTCGTGAGGATTTTGTCGGCTTGGGCGTGTTCGGGTGACATGTAACTCGGAGTGCCAAGGATTGCTCCGGTTTGAGTCATCCCGGCCTCTCCTTCGACCTTTTTGGCGATTCCAAAATCCGTCACGAGAGGCTTGCCGTCGCCATCGATCAGAACGTTTCGAGGTTTGAGGTCGCGATGCAAGATCCCTCGTTGGTGAGCATGATGAACGGCTTGCGCGACTTTAACCATCAACGCTGCGGCCTTTTTCGAGTCGTTCGCAAGTGTCGGAACAAGCTCGGCGAGACTACCTCCCTCGACGAATTTCATGGAGAAATAATGCTGTCCCTGGTGTTCGCCGATTTCGTGGATCGGGACGATGTTCGGGTGATCGAGGTGGGCGGCGGCTTCGGCTTCTTTGCGGAATCGCGCGACGTCATTCGACGAAGCGAGCTGGCCCGAAAGGATAGTCTTGAGGGCGACGACGCGATTGAGCGATGTCTGTCTGGCCTTGAAGACGACTCCCATTCCCCCCCGGGCAATTTCGTCGAGAAGCTGATAATCGCCAAACTCCCCGAGTAAATTGGGCTCTTGGGTCTCGGTGGCACCATCGCGCCCGAGTGTCGATACTTCCTCGACACGATCTGGTTTGGCAGGTCTGGGAGGCAGAGTTGGGGCCGCGGCAGTCTGGGAGCGTTCCAGCCGTTCAGGATCCACGAACAAAATGCGAAGTTCGTCGGCAAACTCGGGATGTTGTTGGATGAGGGTTTCTGGGTCGGGTGCTTCGCCGTTTTCTCTGGCTTGGAAGTATTCGGCGAGGATGGCGTCAATTTGCTTTTGCCGGGATGGGTCGTGTTGACTTTCGGAAGTCATCCATTCGTTCCTCAAGAAAGAGGTCGAGGCAAGAACCATTCATGTGGATTGTGGTCGAAACGGGAATTTACTGTTTCAATGTTGGCAAACAACTCCGACATCGTCAAGGTGGTGAGTTGTTTGTGGCGTGAGGCTCGGGGTTCTTGATTTTGGTTTTGGTCACAAGCCTGAAACGCGAGCGAAGGATTTGTGTGTTTGTAAGGCGAGGATTCTTGCTTCAAAAAGCAAGGGTCTGGTGATGTTGAATCGTCACCAGACCCTTGCTCAAGATCGATTGGTTCTCACAGGAAAGCTACTTGGCTTCGACTTTGAGTTCCTTCAACTTTTTGGCGACTTGGTTTCCATGGTCGCCCGTGTTGACCTTCGTTTCGATGTAGAGAATTGTTCCATCCTTGCCGATGAAAATCGTTTTGCGGAATGGAAATCGTCGTTTCTCGTTCACGACTCCGTAAGCCTTGGCGACTTTGCGAGATGGATCGCTGAGAATCGGATAGTCGAGTTCCAGCTTCTTGGCGAACTTCTTGTTGAGTTCGGGTGTGTCGCAACTCGCTGCGAAATACGCCACGTTGAACTTTCGAATCGCATCGCCGCCCGCACGGAGCGACTTACATTCGCGCGTTCAGCCTCCTGTGAAGGCTTTCGGAAACCAGGCAACGACGACTACTTTTTTGCCTTTGAAGTCGGACAATTTATATGTCCTTCCGTCGCTGCCAGGCAGTTTGAAGTCGGGAGCTTTGTCACCGACTTTCAAATTTTGGGCGGAGACGCTGCTGGTCATCAACAGCAACGCCAGACAGCTCAAGAGCCATCCGGTCAGGTTTGATTTCATTGTGGTTACTCCTTGTAGTTGGCAGACCTGACGCCAGCAATGGCGCCCAAGATTTTTGTAACCCAAGAAAATTGAGCCTGCAAGAATCAAGCGAAAAAATCCTGATAGTTTCTATTTCCTCGCTTGCGCTTCGGGTTGGTGTGTTTTGGAGTACGGCTCGACGACGCTTCGTTCGGGTCGTGCTGTTTTATTTGCTCTTCTTTTTCTTTCGTTTGCGGTAGGGCAGTTTGACTTGTGCAGCGGTTTTGCCGTCCTTGGATGGGATCACTTTGAGCGTGTAGCCTTTGGCCATGCGGTCGTCTTTCAACCCAGCACTGCTCTTGCCGCCACGCGGTCCGACGAACTTGGTCATCTTGGTGATCAGGAACTTTCGATCCTTGCCGGTCTTCAAGGTAATGACAAAAAACTTCCCCTTGAGGTCTACGGATTTGGAAACGCCGACGACTTCGTTCGGGTCGTCTTTGCCCTTCTTCTCGCCAGGAGCGCCGACGCTCACGACTTGCGTCACCAGAACGAGGACGATAACGCCGCCAAAAAGACGCGCAAACATGGTGCTTCTCCGCAGATGGAGGCCCTGGGGTTGCTAATACTTACAAGGCTAACGAGTCCAGCGTACCGGGCAAAGCGAGAATTTTATGAAGATTTTCGCGGTGTGTCTGTGGTATCGTCTTGTTGCTGTGGTGTTTATCGCGTCCGCGGTGAACGAACCAAATCGACGGCCCAAGCGAAACAGTAGGGAAGAAAGTGCTCAAGGAGGTTTGCAGCGTTTCGTTCGTTGGCCGAATTTTCCGAACGTACTGGTGTTGGGCTGATGAGAACTCGCAAACTTCTGCGTAACCGCTGTCCACTCTTGCGTTTTCCCATACTCCTATCGTTGGTGGATTCCCATTTCACCAGTATAATTTCTCCAAAATAACCTGGCTTGCAATCGAAGTCTGTTCCAAGAGGAGTCAACAGTGCAGAAGTGGATTTCGTTCGTTATCGGAGTGGGGTTGGTTGGCTTGTCCGTGATCGGCCTGACCGGTTGTGGGAACACCGACAAGCCTGCCGGGTCTGTCTCGTTGGCCGAAGTCAGCCCGAGTTCGTTAACCCTCAAACCTGGCGAGAGAGCGAAGGTGACGGTCAAGATCAATCGCGAGGGCTACGACGGGGATGTGAAAGTGCAATTCGACTACAAACGTCCGGTCTTTGTGGACGAAGTCGCACGTAGCATCGGGAAAGGGAAGAACTCCGCCGAATACACCGTCGTGGTCGAAAAGGACGCTGCTCCAACCGAGGCCGGAACACCGGAGGTCATCGAAGTCAGCGTTCGTCGGGATGACGTCAAGAAGATTGAACTCACTCCAAAGAAGAAAAAGATCACCATCACCATCACTGGCGAGCCCAAGAATAAATGGAAAGAAGAACGCAAGAAGTATCTCGAGCCCAAAGAGAAACTGCTGAGCGACCTCCAGGCCGAGATCGACGAAATGACCAAGGCCATTCCAAAATCGCTCACGGAGGCGAAAGAAATTCGAGAAGCCTTCGCTGCACTCAATGAGGCCGAAGGCAAGCGGAAGGCGGCTCAAGCGGAACTCACCAAAGTTGGGGAAGCCGGTGAGGACGCCTGGAAAGGCCTGCAAGAGCCAGCAAACAAGGCTATCGAGGCCGCGCAAACGGCCGTGACGGAATTCCGCAAGAAGTACAAGATGGAGAAGAAATAGTTGCTCGTGCTGGCCGAGGGAGTCCACTTGGAGCAGTCATCGTGTAGCCAGGAAGATATTTTTTGACTGCGGAAAGCACGAAGCATACCCAAACCACAGCCGCATCGTCGCCCAAAGAAATCCGCCAAACCCGCGATACACGGGGCCGGGATCGTGGAATTGCTTGATTCCATGGAATCCGGCCTTTTTCAATCCATGCCGGATTTGTCCTCGCGTGAACCCCAGTTCCGTTACTCCAAATTGTCGCGAGTGTTCGCGGGCGTGCGGAGAATATCGGTGGAGCCACGTTGTTTCGAGCATCAACAACACGCCACCGGGCCGAAGGTGTTCGGCGGCTCGCTGCAGGACCTTCTCGTATTCCGGACAATGATGTAGACAGTCGAACAACAAAACGCCGTCGAAATCGCGTTTCTCCAATTCGAAGTCTTCCATATCGCCGACGTGGAATTCGGCTTCGACGTTTTCCAAGACCGTGCGTTCGCGGGCGATGTCGATCATTCGCTCGGAAATGTCGAGGCCCGTTACTTCGTATCCCGCCCTTGCGAGTAGCAGGCTCGTCCAACCTGGACCACATCCC
>CAYYUU010000296.1:0-7995 GCA_964474955.1 uncultured Alcaligenaceae bacterium
GGCGGATTATTGGTGTCGACTGTCGTCACGCTCGTTGTGGTTCCGGCATTCTTCAGTCTGGCCATGCAATTCGGAAAATCGGTCGCGAAAACGGTTGGGATGGACGAAGAAACCGACATCTCGGCTCCGGTCGAAACTCAGAAAACAAGCGAGAACGGACAGAAGCAAGAACCAACTCAGGCTGCTCCGGCTTCGGCGGAAGTCGGCGTCGGAAGTTAGCGGCGATCGTTTGTTGTCGTTATTTGGAGCCCCGAAGCGTTGATGAATCCTTCCCCCAGGCGTGAGTCCGGGGGAATTTCGGCCTCCAAACCAATTCCAGCTCACGCTTCGCAACGAGGCCAACTTACCTCCTCGAGCATTGAAGGTATAGAGCCCGGTCGAAGTACTATCACAATCTTCCAGCGAGGCACCCAGGTATGAGATTCTCACTTTGGTCGTTGGTCGCGTTCTTGACCTTCACCGGTATTGCTCAGGCGCAAAACGAACCTGTTCACATCATCATCCTCTCGGGTCAATCGAACATGGCCAGGATGAATCCCAAGCTCGGACTCGAACCGGAAGCCAAGAAGCTCTTCCCGAACGGGAAAGTTGTGTATTTCAAAATCGCACAAGGCGGACGGCCCATTCGATTATGGGTTGCTGAGTGGGACAAAATCGCCACCAAAGCTGGGATCGACGTAAAGTCCAAGCGAAGGCGAGATCGGACGAAAGGGACGGTGTATTACGCTCCAATTCTCAAACAATACGAAGCCCTTTTGAAGAAGTATCCAAAACCCGCTTCGGTGACGTTTTGCTGGATGCAGGGTGAGCGGGACGCTCGCGAAAAACTCGATGCGGCTTACGCGGCATCACTCAAGCAACTCATCGCGAATCTGAGGCGAGATCTCAAGCAGCCGAAAATGAACTTCGTGATCGGAAGAATCAGCGACGTCGGCAAACCCTCGAACAAGCCGTGGCAAGCCGTCCGCGAAGCGCAGGTGAAAGTCGCCACCGAGGACAAGCGCGGAGCATGGGTTGATTGCGATGACCTCAATGACAAGGTGAAAAACGGCAAAAAAAGAAATGATCTACATTACACCCAAGAAGGATATGAACTACTCGGTCGCCGATTCGTGCGACAAGCCAAGGCGCTGATTGAAGGAAAGGAACCGGCCAAAAACGGACGACCGAAGTAGGCGAGAGATGTTTTGGAGAGCCGTCTCTGGTGGAGCGAAAGAAAGCGTGCGAGGGCCGATCCCTTTCCTTACTTAGGGTTTCGAATAAGGGATCTCAAAATCCTTCTCTCCGCGAGCGGGGAGAAGGATTGATGATGAGGCTGACCCAAAAAATTTGGTTTACGCGTCTTTACGCATCCTCAGAAGCTCTAGCCCAATTCGCCGCCGCGGCAGCCACCAGTTCGTCCATGAAGGGATCTCGTTGAAGTCTTGTCAACCGATACCGGACGTACGGTCCAATCCCGGAGACCTCATTCGTCTCGTAGGTGACATATCCAGCTTGGCCCGGCTCGTCCGAGTTATCGAAGCGTTGCCCTTCGTCGAAGATTGCCACGATCACACCGTTTTCGTCCACCAAGCGATGTTCGGTCATCTCAAGTTCTACATCCTCGTTCAATGGTCGCGCAGCGGATAACGTCAATTGAGAAGGTTCGTCCGAAACGACACCGTTGGGCATTGCAACGCCAGCAGTGAGTGTCGCCTGGGCTTCCGCGGAGCGAAGCAATTCTGTGGCCCACCTTTGTGTCTGGTAAGAAACCGTCAACTCCGCCTCATCCGATTCCATCGACTCGTCGACGTCGTACCCCATTGGCTCCGCAGAACCATCCGTCGAGTTCTCCGCCATCGAAGGAGCTTCCGAGGAGTCTTCCGGCTGCCCCGCTTGCGAACTCTCCTCCCCGGCAACGTTGTCTGGTAACTCTTGTGCGGACCAGTTCAACCGAGTATCCCACCCCGACTCATCACCTTCGAACGCAGCCGCCCGAGTAATCACGCTCAGCGCCTCGTAGATGCTGAAGCTCTTCTCAAAGTGTTCGACCATGGCTCGGGCAAACTGAGCTGGCTTCGACTCTTGCTGATTGCCCGCCGAGATGTTGCTTTCGTGTTCCAATTCTTCCGAGGGCTGTTGTTGATTCGCGTACTGCTCGGCATCCTCCTCCGCACCAGCGTCGAAGTTGCTCGATCCGTGAGCAAACAACAGGGCACGCTCGAACGGTCCACCGGATTCTGTTTGGGCCTCGTCTCGAACTCCCAAGCCAACATTGTCTCGGAAAGTAACGTCTCCGGTCGTGGCGGGGACCTGTTGATTTGGCCTGGCTTGATAAGATTCCATTGCACTCGGAAGCCCTGGCGGTCGCTGGCCGTTTTGCCCAAATCCGTCGATCCAGGCTTCATGATCGGAGACTGTCTCTTCGATCAACACACCATCGACGCCGTTGATGTAGACTCCCGACTTTTGGCTCCCGCGCGAGGCGAGCCACGCATCGCGTTCGTTGACAGGCGTCTTCCAATCCACGTCGAGAAAGACGCTTCGCCGAATCGTCAGCCCTGTGCTTGGTGTAAGTCGTCCATCGAGGTCTGGCTGTGTGGTCGCGAACGTCGACTCTCGGCCACGAGCCACCACGTTCTCCAACAGGACGTTCTTGATCCGGCCCGTGAAGGTAATGGCACCTTCTGTGGTCGTACGGGTTTCGATGTCGCGCACCACCAAGTTCTCGTTGTGATTATTCAGGAAGCGAAGCCCGCCGTAGATGATCGGCCGTGAGAGTGCCGGGTCTCCGTACGCGCCGAAGTAAACGGGCTGTTGCGGCGATTCACCGCGTCCATTAAAGCTCCCGGGATTTTGGAATTCGTCTCCTCGCCGCAGCAAAATCCAATCGCTCGTCGGACCATCTTTCGCCCGTTCGAGTTGCATCTCTCTAGCCTTGGCAAGCGTCACGGGATCGTCGGGCGTCAAGCCGCTGTTCGTGCTCGACCCATCCACTGCGACGTGAATTGTCCTATGATTTGTCCCCGGCTGAACGACCGACCAGCCTTCGTTATCGGTCGGAAGGATGTAGTAATTCCCTTCACCGCCCCCGACAGTGATCCATTCGTTTTGGTCCTCGGTTCCTTGGGGATCCTCAGTTCCCACCGTGATCAACGGCGGAAGGGCCTCTCCTCTCAGCCCCGTATTGGGTAAACAACGACCCTCCAACGATTCCAACGTAAGTCGCGAGCCTTTTCGCCAGGTACGGACGTTGGACGAAAACCTGGAAGTCAACATAATAGATGCTCCGCAGACTAGAACTGACAGAAAGTCACATATGGAGAATGAGTGCTGCAACAAAGCAATGCTGCCACCAAACGCAGAACGCTTCTGAGGAACTGCAACAACGACGGGAATGAAACCCCCAACAGATGCAAGTAGACGTTGATCCGAGAGGGTCGAGGAGGTAACCGCGTTCTTCGAATTGCGCTAAATGGGTTAAAGCATTACAAAGATAGAAGACGATTCGCCCTTGGTAAAGCGAACTGCGGTAAAATTCTCAAAATTTTCCCAACTTCCCTCCTTTTTTATTTTTGTTTTGGAGTGCGGCAGCGGAGCTGCCGCTTTGGGAGTTTTGTCTTTGTTTTGGAGTGCGGCGACTCGACGCCGCTTTGGTAGTTTTTGTTTTTGTTTGTTTTGGAGTGCGGCAGCGGAGCTGACGCTTTGGTATTCTTGACTTTGTTTTCTCGTTGCACGGCTCCGCCATGCAAAGACAAATACCCTGACAACCATCAAGTTCCCGTCCGTCTACTAATTCCCACAACAAAGAGAGGGCTCCCATGTTTGCCAGGTGTACTCTTATATCCTTCGTGTTGTTACTTCTCACTGGTCCTTACGTCCTCGCCTCCGGCCAGCAGCCAACAAAGCCAAACATCATCATCGTCATGACAGACGATCAGGGCTATGGTGAGTTCTCCTGTCACGGCAACCCGATTGCCAAGACTCTTCACATCGATCGGCTGGCCGCTCAAAGCATCCGTCTGACGGATTTCCACGTCGCTCCGATGTGTACACCCACGCGTGGTCAGTTGATGACGGGCCTCGACGCGTTCCGCAACGGGGCCAGCAACGTCAGCAGCGGGCGAACATTACTGCGCCCGGAACTCAAAACGTTGGCCGACATTCTCAAGGCCGCCGGTTACACCACTGGCATTTTTGGGAAATGGCATCTCGGCGATAACTACCCATTCCGTCCCGAAGATCGTGGGTTCGACGAAGCTATCTGGTTTCCTTCGTCGCACATCAACAGCGTTCCCGACTTTTGGGACAACGACTATTTCAACGATACATATATCCACAACGGCAAACGCCAAAAATACAAAGGCTACTGCACGGATATCTTTTTACGAGAAGCCATGCAATGGATCAAAGGTCGTTCGAAGAAGAATGCTCCGTTCTTCGTGTACCTCCCATTGAACGCTGCTCACGGGCCTTTGTTCGTCCCCAACAAATACAAAGGGCCGATCCGTAAGGCCATCAATGCCAACCCGAAAGCCGTCAAGAATCTCGGTCCGCGGCAACGAGAACGGTTGGTCCGTTTCCTCGCGATGGGAGCCAACATCGACGAGAACATGGGCAAGCTCGAACAGTTCCTTAAGACCAATAGATTGCGGAAAAACACAATCGTGGTGTTCTTGACTGACAACGGCAGCACGATGGGGCATCGCTATTTCAACGCCGGGATGCGCGGTAACAAGACGACTCTCTGGGAGGGCGGACACCGTGTTCCGTGCTTCATCCGTTGGCCCAATGGTCGTCTTGGATCACCTCGAGAAGTCAAAGAACTCTCGCAAGTCCAGGACCTGTTGCCAACGCTGACGGACTTGGCAGGCGTCAAGAACGTCCCCAAGAATCTCGATGGGCAGAGCCTGGCGCCGATCTTTCGCGGCGAAAAGAAAACCCTTGGCGACCGCATGCTCGTCATCAATTACAGCCGAATGCCGCAATTCAAGGTGACCTACACCAAAGGGAATCCCGCGATTCCTCACCGCGACGGAGCTGCTGTGCTCTGGAAACAATGGCGGCTGTTGGAGAATCGCGAACTCTACAACGTCCGCAAAGACCCGCACCAAGACCACAACGTTGCGGCCAAACATCCCAAGATCGTCGCGAAGATGCGAGCCCACCTGAACAGTTGGTGGGACAAGCTCAAAGACCGCGTCAAAGAACCGCAGCGGATCATCATTGGAAGCAAAGTCGAGAATCCCATGATGCTCACCGCCTGCGATTGGTTGGACGTCTTCGTCGATCAACAGGGTCAAGTTCGGAGCGGGGTTTTGCGAAACGGCACATGGCATTTGAAGGTCGCCCAACCCGGAACTTATGAGTTCGAACTGCGGCGCTGGCCGCGCGAACGCGCACTCGCACTCGACAAAGGAATGCCCCCGACAAAGGTCACCGACGGCACATATCGGATGGGAAAAGCACTTCCCATCGCCACAGGTCGACTCCGTATCGGGAAGCAAGAACAAAAGGGAAAACTGGAATCCAATGGCCAATCTATTCGCTTCACGATGAAGTTGAAGACCGGCCAAACCACTTTGCGAACTTGGTTTCTCGATGCCAAAGGCCAAGAAGTTTGTGGGGCCTTTTATGTTTATGTGAGACGGAAATAACTGTGTTTTAGTAGTAGGCACACTCCGTGTGCCGTTGTTTTCGTTTTGTAGGGTCGCCTTTCGCTCCGCGAAAGAGCGTTTGTCTTTGTTTTTATTTTGGAGTGCGGCGGCTCGCCGCCGCTTTGGTAGTTTCTGATTGCTCGCTCGCGCTTCGGTTGGTGTGTTTTGAGTGTCGCCTTTCGCTCCGCGAAAGGACGCCTGTCTTTGTTCCTCATACTGGCCATCTCACACACTCGCATAGCATCCGGACGATCATTGATTTCGTGTTCCACGCTCCAAATGCCAAAAAAATATGAAACGCCTATTTATATTGTTATACGGTGTGACCTGCTATGTCCTGGGTGCAATAACCACGATCTATGCCATAGGCTTTCTGGGTAACTTCCTCGTTCCGAAATCGATCGACTCACCAGCCACACAACCGACGGTCTGGGCCATACTCATCGACTCGGGATTGTTAATTGTGTTCGCTCTCCAACACAGCATCATGGCTCGCCCGTTATTCAAGAAATGGCTGACGAAAGTTATCCCAGAACCGATGGAGCGAAGCACATACGTTTTGGCCTCGAGTCTCGCTTTGGGTTTGCTCTTCTGGCAATGGCAGCCGTTTGGGAAACTCATTTGGGATGTGACGAAGCCGATCGGTTTAGTGGTCTTGCATAGCCTTGCCGGTATCGGGTGGTTCACGATGTTTGCGAGTTCCTTGTTAATCAATCACTTCGACATGTTCGGATTACGTCAAGTCTGGCTATACTTCGGCGGACGAGACTACACGCCAATATCGTTTCGCAAGCCAGGGCTTTATCGATTCGTTCGTCATCCCCTCTACGTAGGTTGGTTGATTGTTTTTTGGGCCACTCCAACGGTGGGAATTTCTCACTTAGTATTTTCTATTAGTATGACATGTTATATCCTGCTCGCAATTAGGTGGGAAGAACGAGATCTAACTCAAGCCTTAGGGAATGACTATGTCGAATATAAGAACAACACAGGAATGTTGATTCCACGTTTCGTGCAGAGTGAGACCTCTCGCCAAAATGTGTAACAGTTGCTTTTCGCTCCGCGAACAGTTCTTTCTCCTTGGGATGTTATTGCGGAACGCAGGCTAAGGACAAGGAACCTAAGCTTATGCGCTCCTGATCATCGGTCCGTCGGCCCTCGCAATTACCACCACTCGCGGAAAATACCTCGGCCAGTCCGTATCGCGATCTAACACAGCAGGTTTCACATCTCCGCACTTTTGCCCGCGAGCCATGCACCGTTCTTGATAAATCAACCACGCCAATTCCGTCGGCTCAAGAAACGCGACCTCGACCGGACCAAGCTGACCCAAAGCCACGGCCTGACGATAGTACGGGTTCCGTTCGAGCCCTGCTTGGACGTCTCCTGCAACAGACCGACCCACATCCTCAATTGGCATTCGACATTGAACATACAAACGATAATGCGCCGGCTCCCCCAGAATCGGAACGAGCAGCAAAAACGTCGGGGCCAACTGTTGCAGAAGGCGACACTCAGTCAGAACATCCTGAACGTGGCTCTCTTTCAGCTTCTCTCCTACTAAATCGCTCGTCTTTTTGCACTTGCCAAGAAAGCGAATCCGAGGGCACTCCCGATAGAACCCGACGACCTCCACCTCGTCGCCGAGGTCATACCGATAGAGCCCTCCTCCCGTTGTGAGCAGCACCCGATACCGGCAACAAAGTTCTAGCTCGTGAGCCAGTCGGACGTGACCAGTCGCTATTTCTTCGAACTCAAAAAAGTGGCTCCGCACGGCCAGCACACTACCCTCGGCATCTCCCAGAGGGAACGAAACGACTCCCTCGGTCGCGAGAAGTCCTTTCGGTTGTAACGGAACGTTCGGAATTAGCCCCCGGAGTTCAGGCACAAACTGTTTCGCACTCGCGTCCGCCCAACTACTCACCAGCGCGAGGTCAGGCCAAAACTTGTGTAGCTCTCTCCGCAACAACTCTTCGTCACGTCCGATTTCTTTGAGCAAATGCGCTTGCATTCTGTTGGGACTAACGTGTTTCTGAAAGGACGACTGAAGTGCAGGCGGCAACGGAGTTGGTGGCGTGACTGTCCCGAGTTCCAGATCTCGAACGAGCCGATCTCGATGCTCCGCGAGAATCGGAACCAAAGACGTCAGGAACGTCGGGTTCCAAATCGAGATCAGGGACAGGTCCCGTGCTCCCAGCAGGAACAACAGCGTGCAATATCGAAAGGAATCAAAATTGGGGACACTAGCCAAGTCATCAGGAGCCACCAATAAATGCCGGAGTGCGAATCGTTCGAACGTCCCCAGGTAAGACGAGTCAGCCGGAAACCCTATCGGCAGTCCCCCCGGAGTCTGTCGCGC
>CAYYUU010000297.1:0-7978 GCA_964474955.1 uncultured Alcaligenaceae bacterium
GCTCGTTGTCAAGGCGAGGTCATGAGTTTATGATTGTGTTCTTGGGACGTTGTCCGAAATGGAAATCGCGGCCTTCATTTCACGGGTATCAATAACTATGTCAGGATGGAAGTATCGTTGATATACATTCCCATCCATCACATCCCTAACTCATATATGTTTGGAGATAGTCATGAGTAGCATTCAAGATAAACTCACTCGCGTCCGACGACCTCGTGTCCACATCACTTACAAAGTAGAAACTTTGGGAGCGATGAAAGAAATCGAACTCCCGTTCGTGGTGGGAGTGTTGGCCGACTTGTCGGGTCAACCGAAGGAACCGCTGAAGCCGTTGAAGCAGCGAGAGTTTGTCCAGATCGACCGAGACAACTTTAACGAAGTCTTGGCCCGTGCCAATCCTCGTTTGGCCATGCGTGTTCAAAATACAATGACGGACGAAAACACCGAGATGAACGTCGAGTTGAACTTCCAGAAGATCGAAGACTTCGAGCCCGCTCAGGTGGCCAAGCAAATCCCGGCGCTAGCCAAACTCTTGGAAACTCGGGAGAAGCTCACTCAGCTGTTGAGCGTCATGGAAGGCAAGGACAAAGTCGAAGAGCTGATGAACGAAATCATCTCGAATACGGAAAAAGCAGCGGAGTTGGCCAAGGGAAGGGGAATCTCACTCGAAGACGAAGGCGGCGAAGGAGAATCGAAAGAAGAGGCGAGTGAGGAATAGTAATTTATTGTAGTCCGGTTTGTGTTTTGAGCCACGGAGTGGCGACATATTGTAGGCGTGGGCGTAAGCCCGCGTAAAATGGAGATCCCTTCCACCGTCACGCGGCCTCACGGCCACGCCTACAATATGTCGCCACTCCGTGGCTCAAAACACAAACAAGCAACAACACAGACATCAATACATCTCGTGTTCCGACCCGTGCGGCGTGCGTTCCCGACACATTTCTTCCTATCCCCGAAAGGTAATCATGAACGCCAGCGAACTCTTTGAAGCTGGTCAGCTCCAAGATGCCATTGACGCCCAAATCCAGCAGGTCAAAGCTGCCCCGGCGGATCAATCTGCACGACTGTTCTTGTTCGAGTTGGCTATGTTTGCCGGAGACCTCGATCGGGCCGAGAGGCAGATCGGGGCTGTCAAGTACGAGAAGTTGCAACTCCAAACGGCCGTGGAGTGGTACCGGGATCTCGTGAGGGCGGAACGTCTCCGTCGCCAATGTTTTCAAGAGGGACTCTCGCCAGAGTTCGTCGTCACGCCGCCGGACTATCTGCTCTTGCGGTTGGATGTGATCAACCACGTTCGCGAAGGACGGTTCGACGAGGCCAAGCAAGTTTGGGACGAAGCCAATGCCCAAACGCCTACCGTGCGAGGTGTGCTCAACGAGAAACCGTTTGAAGGGCTCCGCGACGGCGATGATTTTTGTCCCGCGTTTCTGGAAGTCATGGCGTACGGCAAATATTGTTGGGTGCCCTTCGAACAGATTCGCGAAATTCGGATGACAGCTCCGGAAGCTCCTCGTGACTTGATTTGGCCACTCGCGAAGCTCACCGTCCAAGAGGTCGGAACGATCCAGGTCTTTCTTCCTGCGCTGTACTGGGGTAGTTTTGAAAACGACGACGATCAAATAAAGCTGGGACGAATGACGGACTGGAAGGAGTATCCGAACGGGTTGGCGACGGGGCTCGGCTTGCGGGTGTTCATTGCCGGAGAGGACGAGACCACCTTGCTCGATTGGCGTCATTTGCAGATCAAGGGTGAGTAGATGCTCTTGGCGTTGTTGGCGTTTTTACCAGCCCGAAGCGCGAGCGAGGATCTGAGCGGAGTTGGCTTTTGCTGCGAAGCAGCCGAAAGCCAACGAAGCGAACAAAAGACACTGAGCGAAGCGCGAAACAACGCTTTCGGCCGAATTCGGTTCGGTGCCTGACACCAACCCGAAGCGCGAGCGAGGACCTGAGCGAAGTTGGCTTTTGCTGCGAAGCAGCCGAAAGCCAACGAAGCGAAAAAGAAACATGTGCGAAGCGCGAAACACAGCCTTCAGACCGATCCAACCCGACAATTCAGAAGGTCTAAAGCAGTAGTTCTCACTGTCGCTCAGATCCTCGCTCGCGCTTCGGGTTGGTAGGAAATCAACAGGCAATTCGACAAATTTAGTGGCAGGCAGGTGAGTAATTCACCGTTCTAAACTCGGGCGAGCTGGCGACAATGAGCGATTCAACGTTTGCACACTACGCTCGCGAATTACACTTCATTCGGGAACTGATGGAGGAATTCGGGGCTCGATATCCGGGCGCGAAGGCGCGGCTACTTTTCTCAGGCAGCCAAAGCACCGACCCGCATGTCGAGCGAATTCTTCAATCCTTTGCGTTACTCACCGGTCGAGCCCATCGCCGTATCAGCGACGAATTTCCCGAAGTCTCCACCGCGATCCTTGGCACACTTTACCCGCACTATCTTGCACCTGTCCCTTCGATGGGGGTGGTTCAATTCAAACTCGATCCGTCAGGAAATCCGTTCCCGCAAGGGTTCCACATTCCTCGCGGAAGCCAACTTCGTTCGAACGCTGTCGATGCTTTGCGTTGTCGGTTCCGCACGGTCTATCCGGTGACCCTCTGGCCGATTGAACTGGTCGAGGCCCAATTCCAGCCACCGCCCTTCCCGCAATCTTGGCGGACACCAACCAATACCGCAGCAGTGCTTCGTCTGAAATTCAAATGCCTGGGCGAGATGACAGTGTCGGACCTGGAGATTGAGAGTTATCGGCTGCACCTGGTTGGCGACTCGATCCTTCTGCCGCATCTCTATGAGTTGCTACTCAATAACACTTCTCAGGTGGTGTTTCGTCCGGTGGAGACACAGACCCGGATTCGCCCGGTGACTTTGGCTCCGGCGCGGTGTGTGTTTCCCGTCGGGTTTGATCCCGAAGAAGGGCTCTTGCCGTACCCTCCCTGGTGCCAGAGTAGTTACAAGTTGCTGACGGAGTTTTTCATCTATCCCGACAAATTTTTCTTTCTCGATATCCACGGTTGGAAAGAAGCCCGGCGGGCCGGTTTCGGGAGCGAGTTCGAAATCGATTTCTTTTTGGATCGAACGATTACCGAACTCGAACAAACGGTCGACGTTTCCATGTTCGCCGAGAGTTGCACGCCCATCGTGAATTTGTTCGAACACACTGTGGAACGCATCAGTCTGGATTCCGCGCAGGCTGAATATAATCTGATCCCAGATTCGACCAACCCGCGGGGTTTCGAGATTTACTCCGTTGAGTCTGTCAGTTGCACCGACCCGAACACAGAAACCCGATTCGGTGTGCCGCCGTATGCATCCGTTCGGCATGGGAGTCTGAGCGAGCAAACCAGCGGTTACTGGGAAGCGGTCCGTTATCCCTCGCGAAAAGAAGAGGACAACGGCGCAAATATGCTGTTAAAATTTGTTGATTTATATGCCCAACAATCGGTCCCTCCCGGGAAGACGATTCACGTCGATACAATCTGCACGAACCGAGATTTACCCCTGCGGCTCTCCTCGCAGCAGAGGCAAATTCAGTGGGAACTGGAAGCCGCAGCTCCGTTGTCAAAGATTCGAACCGTCCGCCCGCTCACGCCTCCGCTTCGGCTGGGAGAACGTCGCGGGCGACTGTGGCATCTGATCTCTCACCTTCTTTTGAACTATCTGTCTCTCGAAGGCAGCGCGGAATCTCTTCGGACGTTGAAAGAAATCCTGCAGCTTTACGACATCTCGAATCCGGAATTGGGACAACTCGAAATGGGGACGATGCACCGCCATCTCATCGAAGGGATTGTGTCGTTGCAGACCAAGCGGATTGTTGGACGCTTAGGAACCCATAACAACAACTTTGTGCGAGGGTTAGAAATAGCTGTCACGTTGGACGAAAACAAATATGAAGGAACAGGGGCGTTTCTCTTTGCCTCGATCCTCGAACACTTTTTTCCGAGTTATGTGTCCGCAAATTCCTTTTCTCAGCTCGTGGCGAAGTCTACGGTGGAAGGTGGTTTGTTTCGGAGATGGACGCCGCGGAGAGGAGAACTTGCGCTGGTGTAAGATGTCAACCAGCTTTTCATAAGGCCCCTTTTGTCCCATCAGGTTATCCGCCATGCCGATCACAAATTTGAAACTGTTGATAGACAAGCTCAATGGGACCTGTCGTGGGGCCCTGTTGGAATCCGCAGAGTTCTGTCTCATGCGGACTCGCTACAAGGTCGAGATTGAACACTGGCTGCTCAAGTTGTTGGAGCAGCAAGACATCGACTTCAATCGGATTTTGCAGCACTACCAAGTGAATACGACGGCAGTGCAACAAGACATGATGAAGGCCCTCGACAAGTTCCAAACAGGAAGCACTCGAAATGCTCCGACGTTCGCGCCGTCTTTATTGGAACTCATTGAAAGAGCATGGGGGGTGGCTTCGTTGCAATATGGGGCGTTCAAGATTCGTTCGGGGCACTTGTTGGCGACACTTTTGACCGATCCGGATGTCGGTCGGCCCGTCCTCGATCGAATCTCCGCATTCCAGAAAATAACGGGCGAACAACTACTGAAAGATCTGCCCGAGTTGGTGAAAGGCACAGTCGAAGACATCGCGGAGGTTCCGGAAACGACAGCGGAGGCGCCGACCACCGGCCAGACCCAACACCCCGCGCTGGATCAGTTTACTTTTGATCTCACCGAGCAAGCCCGCAAAAAAGAAATCGATCCCGTGATCGGTCGAGATTTCGAGATTCGGCAAGTGATCGATATTCTCACACGTCGCCGACAGAATAATCCCATCTTGACGGGAGAGGCCGGGGTCGGAAAGACTGCCGTTGTCGAAGGATTCGCCATCGAGGTTACGCGGGGGAATGTCCCCGAGGCACTCCAAAACATCGAAGTCCGAATGCTCGACGTCGGCGCATTACAGGCCGGTACCGCAGTTCGGGGCGAGTTCGAGAAACGCCTCAAGGCCGTCATCAAAGAAGTCAAAGCATCTCCACGGCCTATCGTCTTGTTCATCGACGAAGCCCACACCCTCATCGGTGCCGGTGGAAGCGCCGGGCAGGGCGACGCGGCGAATCTCCTCAAGCCCGCTCTCGCTCGCGGGGAGCTTCGGACGATCGCGGCGACGACCTGGGCCGAGTACAAAGAACACTTCGAGAAAGATGCCGCACTCAAACGGCGCTTTCAGGTCGTGCGGGTAAACGAGCCAGACACTCCCACGGCGATCTTGATGATGCGTGGATTGGCCGAGGTCATGGAGCAACGACACCAAGTCAAGATCTTGGAGGAAGCTCTGGAAGATACGGTCAAGTTATCGCAACGGTACATCACGGATCGATTCTTGCCCGATAAATCGGTGAGTTTGTTGGACACCGCGTGCGCTCGCGTCGCACTGAGCCAACAAACCGTCCCCGCGAGGATCCAAGATTGTCGACGACGAATCGAGCTGGCTTGTGTCGAACTCGACCGCCTGGAACTGGAACTCAGGGCCGGGGTGGATCACCAACAACGAGCGGAAGAACTTCGCGAAACGAAAGCAACGACTCAGCAACGGTTGGAAGCGTTGGAATCCCAATGGGAACGAGAAAAGGAACTCGTCAAGAAGCTGGTCGACATCTGGACGCGGCTCCAAGCCCATGACCTGACTGCCCCCGAAGCGGAAGAACTCAAGGAGACTCTGAACCAGGCCAATCAAGAGTTGATGGCTCTACAAGGAGAAGAGCCGTTGATGCAACCACTCGTCAACAGTCAAGCGATTGCGGAGGTCGTGTCGGGTTGGACGGGAGTTCCTGTGGGTAAGATGGTCCGCGACGAGATCTCCGCCGTGAGGTCGTTGCAAGAGAGACTGGAAGAGCGGGTCATCGGACAGTCGCACGCTCTGCAAGCCATCGCCAAGCGGATTCAGACTGCACGGGCCAATTTGGTCGACCCGCGACGACCGATTGGCGTTTTCATGCTTGTCGGGCCGAGCGGCGTCGGCAAGACGGAAACGGCACTCGCACTCTCTGAGATTCTGTATGGCGGGGACAAGAATGTCATCGTGATAAACATGTCGGAGTACCAACAAGATTTCCAGGTAACGCGGCTGACAGGCCCAGCGCCAGGGCTCGTGGGTTATGGAAAAGGTGGAGTGCTCACCGAAGCCGTTCGGCGGAAACCGTATAGTGTTGTTCTGTTGGACGAAGTCGAAAAAGCCCACCCGAAAGTTCATGACATGTTCTATCAGGTTTTCGACAAGGGAGCCCTTCAGGACGACACCGGCAACGACATCGATTTCAACAACACAATCATCCTGTTGACGTCGAATATCGGGACGGACACGATCATGCAGGTTTGCGCCGACCCGGACACGCGACCGGATCCCGAAGGGCTATACCAGGCCATCCAGGGAGATCTTCGCGAGGTGTTCAAGCCTGCGTTTCTTGGTCGACTCACCGTCGTGCCGTACTTCCCGTTGGGTGACGAAGTGCTTCAGCGGATTGTGCGTTTGAAGCTCGGGCAGATCGCGAAGCGGATTCGCGAAAATCACCGGGCCGAGTTGGTTTTCGACGAGAACCTCGTCACGCACATTGCCGGGCGATGTACGGAGGTCGATTCCGGGGCGAGGAACGTCGATCACATCTTGACGGGGACTCTGCTGCCTGAAGTTGCGGGGCATTTCTTGGATCGGATGGCCGAAGGAATGCCGATAAATCGTGTGGTCGTCGACGTGAGTTCGGATGGGGAATTTACGTACGAGGTGAGTTAGGGCGAGATCAAACTCTCCGCTTGACGTTATCAAGCCACGCAGGCAGTCAGATCAACAAGCATCGCATTTTTGATGACACTGTCTCGG
The DNA here is from genome assembly GCA_964474955.1 of uncultured Alcaligenaceae bacterium. Classification (GTDB taxonomy): domain Bacteria; phylum Planctomycetota; class Planctomycetia; order Gemmatales; family Gemmataceae; genus CAYRFQ01. Next base: position 6,822 of record CAYYUU010000297.1, read on the forward strand.
GGACGTGCCACCGAATCTAAGACGACATTTATTTACCCGTCCTCTCCGGACCTTCTGATGTGATCCAAGGCCACACTCATTCCCAAAAACGGCGGAGAGACAAAGAATGTTTATCGCGGCAACTTCAAAACCAGCTTCTTCTGCATCTTACCCCGCCGAATGGTAGTTGAAATTGTGGCACCCGGGGTCGCGAGTTTCTCGCGAGTTTGGTAAAGGTCGGTGATCTTGCCCCCGACTTCGAGGAGGACATCTTTCGCTTGGATCCCAAGTTTTTCCGCTGGGCTATCCTTGTCGACGGAGTGGACAACGATGTTATCCCCAACTTTCAAAATGTGCAAACCGCTGAGATCGTTACGATCTTGCCTCGCGAACAGCTTTCCTTTGCGGAGGTACATCACGTTGTTCGGAAAGTCAAAAGTGACCTGAAAACGTGATAGGAAACGCATCCCAAACGCGCCCTCGTTTCCGCTGATGTTTCCTACGAGGACCCCAGAGAGCTTGTATTTTCCAATCGAGAGCACACCAAGTTTGCCGACTGCGGCTTTTGATTTTCCGGATGCGCTCTGATGGAGAGTACTTCCGACAACTTGGAGTTGTTTTTCCTTCTTCAATTGTTGAAAGAACTTTCGACTCAAATCTCCGGAATCCAAACCGACTAAACCCGTGTCGAGAAGGAACGAAACTTCCCTCTTGCCAATTCGAATGATTACAAAAGGCGAATCCCGTTTGTACGTTAGCGGGATGGGCGTCCCGAACTTTTTACTGGCCGACTTGAGGATCAGAATTTTCCTTCGGTCAAAGTCCAATCGGACCACGTGCCGTTTGAGAAAATCTTGACCCAATACGCCATAAATCGGTTGCCCCAACACCTGCCGGAATTTGGCCAGATCGGTCCCAACGATTGTTGCGTCGTTCGGAAAGGGAAGCGTTCCCACTCGCAATTTTGGAGAGGCGTAAAGCAGCACGTCGATGAGTGCGCCGTTCGAAGTGAGCGCCCGCATCACTCCTGTTGGCTTCCCCAAAGGGACCGAGCGATCTATTACGGTCCTCGTCGACCCCGTGTCCAGGACGAACTGATACGTCTTGGCGCGTATGGTGACGGTCACTAACAAAGCACTCCCATTCGTGGCGATGGGAAAACTGGCGAGGATTTGGTC
>CAYYUU010000298.1:0-7971 GCA_964474955.1 uncultured Alcaligenaceae bacterium
GGCACACTCCGTGTGCCGTGACCAAAGTAGTAGGCACACTCCGTGTGCCGTGACCGGAAAAGCGGACGGCACACGGAGTGTGCCTGCTACTTTTCAGCACAACAGGAAGCCGCGTTATAGGAAGGGTCGCAAACGGGGTCAAGGCGAACTCTCACCAGCCACATCCCCGCGTTTTTCGTATAATCTCGTGATCCCCACTATTGCGACCAACGAACGAGACAGTCACTGATGATGACGACAATCCAAGAAGCCGCCCCCAAAATCCGAGCCGGAGAACTCTCTCCACTCGAGTTGCTCGATCAATGTTTCGCAGCCATCGACAAGCACGAAGCGAAGGTCCGAGCGTGGGTGTTCGTGGACCGAGAGCGAGCCCGCGCAGAAGCCGAACGATTATATTCGGAACTGAAACGGGGGCATTATCGCGGCCCACTCCACGGAATTCCTGTCGGCATCAAGGACATCGTCGACGTTTTTGACTGGCCGACCGCCGCCGGCTCGAAGCTCTGGAAAAACAGCGTCGCCAGGCACGACGCCGATATCGTGCGACGGTTGCGCGAGGCCGGTGCCGTCTTGATGGGGAAAACCGTCACGACTCAATACGCGAGTTTTGATCCACCACCAACTCGGAATCCGTGGAACCTCGAACGAACGCCCGGCGGTTCGAGCAGTGGTTCGGCGGCAGCCGTCGCTTGTGGAATGTGTCTCGCTTCGATCGGCAGCCAAACCGGTGGTTCGATCACTCGCCCCGCTTCGTTTTGCGGCGTCGCCGGTTTGAAACCGAGTTACGGACTCGTGAGCCTGGAAGGAATCGTGCCGTTGGCCCATTCGATGGATCATCCCGGACCAATGGCGAATTGTGTAGAAGACCTCGCGATCCTGCTATCGACTCTCGCGAGTCCCATAGTCCGCACAACGACTTCCGAAACTCCAACATTCGGCGTTATCGGTGGGTTGTTCGAAGACATGGCCGAACCGGAGATGCGCTCGGTGCTCTCGACAGTCGTGGACGAGTTACTCCTCGCTGGAGCTATTGTAAAAAATGTTACACTCCCGGTATCGTTCTCGGAGGTACTCCCACGACACCGAACCGTTATGGCCGTCGAAGCCGCAGAGTATCACGAGGAACGATTACGCCGCCATCCCGAAGACTACCAACCCAACATCCGCGCACTCCTCGAAGAAGGAATCAACACTCCGGCGCCGGAGTACGCGAAGTGCAAAGAACTCCAAAGGCGACTAAAGTACGAGATGCTTACCTGCTTCCATGGAAACTCATACCTGATAATGCCCGCCACGCGGGGTCCGGCTCCCGACATGGCCACGACAGGCGACCCGGCCTTCAATTCGCCCTGGAGTTTTACTGGCCTGCCTGTCGTCTCGATTCCTGCGGGGTGGAGCGATGACGGAATGCCTCTCGCGATCCAAATTGTTGGCTCTGACTTCCAAGAAGGAGGACTGCTCGACGCCGCCGTTTGGTGTGAAAAAGTTCTCGCGTTTGAACATCGCGAGTTAAAACTCGTATAACCAAACGAGGCGAACGAACTTTTCATACGTTCTCATGGAATCGAGACCGAAGAGGCATTTCGGAATGACGAACACGCCCGTGGTCCCGGACGACACCAAATCGAACAAGATCGGCCCCGCACGGCCCACTCAAAGCCGAGTTTTACAATTCGTTTTTCGTTACGTTCCCGCGCTCGGGGTTCTGCGTAACTACTCGGCCAAGTCGCTCGGCGCCGACACACTCGCGGGCCTGACAGTTGCGACCGTCACGATTCCGCAAGGTCTCGCCTACGCGCAACTCGCCGGAGTTCCTCCGCAATATGGCCTTTACACGGCCATCGTGATGACCCTCGTCGGTGCCCTCTTCGATTCGTCGCGTCAACTCATCAACGGCCCAACGAGTGCGATATCAATTGCCGTCCTCGGTGCGATCGGAATGATGGACGACCGAGCCCACGGTGCCATGTTGCTCGCGTGCATGATTGGCGTGATCCAACTTGGCATCACGATGGCCCGACTTGGCGACCTGACTCGTTACGTGTCCCACGGCGTCATTGTTGGCTTCACGGTCGGTGCGGGTGTTCTGTTAGCGTTGGGCCAGCTTCCGATGTTGCTGGGAATCCCGTCACCCGAACATCACCACGAGTATTTTTTGACGAATTTTGTGCTGACGATGCAGAATGCGGCACATGCGAATTTCGTGACTACTCTGGTCGGAGTGGGGACGGTTGTGCTCGTCGTCGGTTTGCGAGCCGGAAAGAATAAACTGCCAAAAGATTATCGCCTGCTGATTCCCGAGGCGTTGTTGTCGCTGCTCGTCGTCTCGGTCGTCGTCTGGTTTTTCGGTCTCAATCAACAGGGAGTGACGACCATCGGGCAGAAGATAGAAATCCCGAGGATGCTTCCGTATTTCTCGTTGAGTTTCTTGGACTGGACAGCAAGCCATCCCGAACATTCCTACTTTGGTGCTCTTTTCCAACAGGTTCGTTACTTGGGAGGCAGTGCTCTGGCGATCGCGATTTTGGGTCTTCTGGAATCCGTTGCGATGGCCAAATCGATCGCGGCCAGCACGAAACAAAAACTCGACATCAACCAACAATGTCTCAGCGAAGGTCTGGCGAATTTGGCGGGGAGTTTGTTCCAGTGCATTCCGGGCTCGGGCTCGCTGACACGTTCGACGATCAACGTGCAAGCGGGCGCCGTGTCGCAATGGTCTGGAGTGATCGCCGCGGTCGCCGTTGGAGCATCGGTCCTCCTGCTCGGGAACCTGATCGGCTACATTCCATATGCCGCCCTCGCTGGCATTCTGATTGTGTCGGCGTATCGGCTCGTGGATCGCAAACAACTCCTCTATCACCTCCGGGCTACTCGATTTGATGCAGGGATCGTTTTGGTGACGGCGTTCTCGGCGGTCTTTATTTCCATCGAATTTTGTATCCTCATCGGAGTCATTCTATCCTTCATCTTGTACATCCCACGCGCCGCAAGACTGGAGATGCAAGAACTTATAGTAACGCCCGAGCGAGTCATCCGCGAACGCGGCGAAGAAACCAACTTATGTAGCAAAATTCTGATTCATAGCATAGAAGGCGAAATGTTCTTCGGTTCGGCACCGGACCTGGAAAAACACCTGGAAAAAATCCGCGAACGAACCATCGACGGAGCAAAAATCGTTGTGCTCAGACTCCGACAAGCCAGAAACCCAGACGGAGTATCCCTGGAAGTCTTGAGCGAATTCATCCACCAAATGCACACTCGCAACGTAGTCGTATTTCTCAGCGGACTCCGCAACGAGTTACTTGAGGTATTTCGCAGTACAGGACTCGACAAACTCGTTGGAGAGGATCGATTGTTTGTGGAATCCGGAAGCGAGTCGAGTACTCGGACGGCTGTGCAAACGGCATATGAGTTCTTGAAGAAAGATTATTGTGAGACTTGCCCGAAGCGATTTGCTCAAGAGACCGGTGAGGAGACGTGGTATTATATGATTTGAGGGTGTAGCCCGACTAGCACTTCATTTTTCTCGAACATCATTCCGGAGTCCGTCCCGACAAGTGCAATGCCTTTGCCCTGACGAGGGAGATGGTTTCGCTCATTTCCACAAGCGTTGCCATCTCTTCGCGTTCCGCCTCTCTCAACTTCCCTTCGGTGTTCCGGTCCATCAGTTCTTGTAAGCGTTTATTGGCGCGAGGAGGCAACTTCAGTTGACTCACCGATTCCACCCACTCCGTGGATGCCGAAATAACTGCTGCCATTGATTTTCTCCTCATATCTCAAGTTATGTGAATTCCAAATTGCGGTTCCCGAATCGGACGATACAACCACTGGACATCATGCCACTTGTTAAATTTATATCCCACCCTTGGAAATACTCCGATTGGCGCAAAGCCAAAACTTCGATGGAACCAAACACTTGCCTCATTGGGGAGCGTGACTCCGGCAAACGCACTCTCATAGCCCCGAACTTCCAGCTTCGCAAACAAAGCCGCATAGAGACGCCGCGCGAGTCCGAGGCGATGATAGGACTCGCGAATGTAGACGGAGGTCTCCACAGAAAACGCATAGGCTTCTCGCGCTCGGTGAGGAGAAGCATACGCATATCCCGCGATGTGGCTATCGACCTCCACGACAAGCCAACTCCACTTTCCGAGATAGGTTTCGATGCGGTGCGCGAACTCCAACACAGAAGGAACGACTAACTCAAAAGAAATCGCTGTCGTTTCCACATATGGGCGATATATTTCCAACAAGGTCTCGGCATCACTTGGATCGGCCAAGCGCACCCGGAATGATAATTCCATAGTTCTACTTGCCCCAAAACTCACAAGTATATATCACATTCCACTCACTCCGCGGACCTCAATCCCTTTAATGGCGGGACCGGCACTTCGTTTTCTCAAAACCACACGCATTCCATCTTGTTTGACTTCCACGGGTGTAACGAGTTTATATCCTTTGAAGCCCCCGACCTTCGCAAAGACATCGATTCCTTTTTGATATTTCTTGCCGTTGATCTCCAAGTCAAAGGTCCGTTTGCCTTTTTCGGAAAACACGGCATTTGTTTCGGCGAGGTGTAACACGACCTCATACTTTCCAGGCTTCACCTTGAACGTAAACACCAAACCGTAATTCGCCCAGCGTTCGCTTTGGTAAATCGGTTGCAGAGCTTTACTCACTCCCGCGATCTCTTTTTCCGTTGACCAGCGACCCGTTCCGCCGATGGAACCTGTGTCGGCTTCCCATTCGATGCCGTCTTCACCAGCGACCTTCTTGCCGCCGCAGTTGATACGTTTGATGAAAAGACTCGCCTTCACCATTTGAGGTGTCGAAATCTTACTCGTGAGCCCGCCGGAGTCTTTCAGTCGCAATGCGTACCGGTATTTCGTTCCTTCCGTCGTGGTTTTGTCTATGAATTGAGTCGTCTTGAGATCCTCGATCGTCTGCAGCGACTCGAACTTGCCATCTTTCCTCTCTCCTCGCAACAATTCGATCGTCGTAACGTCCGGTTCGAGTTTCCCGGACCACTTCAAGTGAACATGACTCCCGATCGCGGTGGCCGTGAGTTTCAACGTCACGTCGGGCGGAGTATTCTTCGGCACGGCGACCTTCACAAACTTCATTTCACCGGTCCGACCAGCTTTGTCGACGGGTTGGACGCCATAGTAAACGGTTTTCCCGGAAGGCGGCATCTTGTCCACGAACGAAAATTGGTCAGGAGCAACTTTCGCGAGGAAATCCGCATTCGTGGGTTTCTTCTTGGGATCGCTCACTCGCAGCAATTGATACTGTGACACCCCAGTGTCATCGGTCGCGGCCTTCCACTTCAATTCGACGGCGTAATTCTTGACGAGCACGACTTCCGCAGCCGCTGCCAACACAGGAGCTTTCTCATCCGGGATGATTCGGATGGCCCCCTCCGTACCGGTCGGCGGTTGGGAGATTTTCTTTTTTCCGTCGAGCACAAGCAGCAAGTAATACTCGAACGGTTGCTTCGTCATTTCGGCGGGTATCGTGACCTGGAAAGTCTTGTCTTCCTTGGCGACGAGCGGAATGGCCTGAAACTTGGCCTCGCCTTTCTTCCGAACGTAGAGTTTTGCTTCGGTGACCTTTCCTTTCCCTACATACCGGATGCCTTTGAGAGTGAGCGGTTGCCCCGCGAACGGAACTCGTTGGAACGCCGGGACCGAAAGTGCCGATGCGTCTGGGACATAATGTTCTTGGGGAGCGGGGGTCGTATAGCCGGTGAATAATGGCATGTGCCAACCCGGACCCCGGAACGGTAGTTCTTTCTTCACCTTGCCGCGGGTCTCGATGACATGTTGTTGATATGGCAAACGAGTGATCCGATACGAAAGCGAAATGTGGGAGTTCTCGCTCACGAATGCAGGAGCCGGCCCGACCCTTTCGCGATTCTTGAACAGCAAACCTCCCATGAGTTCGGTGTAACCGCCGTCTTTCGTCGTCACCACAGTGCGATCTTTCTCGGTCTTGATGCCGAGAAGCCAAAGTATCGCACCAAGATTGAGAATCGACGGTTGATGGACATACGATTCGGGATTGGCCGACCACGACCAAGCCCTCTGTGGTCCTTTGATGACCGAACCCGGGAACGGGCCGGCGTCTACAAAGAACACCTTGCCGCCCGTGACCGTGTTGACGTATCGTCCGCCCGCGGCCCACAAGACGAGAGTTCGTTTCGATGCGTGATCCACGCCCCAACCGGCGCTGCCATATGTGTCGGCCATCCCCTTGATCATGACGACTTTCGAAGCCCCGTCTTCGATCCTCCAGAGCGGCTTCTGTTTTTTCGGTTGGATCAGCTTGAGAGGCCGCAGGCTTTCGGCCTTCACTCGTTGGAATCCATCCGAGCGAAACCGCGTCGGAGCTCCCATAATGACCTTGACTTTGTTGCGGACGTGAATGGTATCTCGAATCTCTCCGAACTTCGCACACGATACAAAGATATATTCGTGCCCGTCGTCGATGGCCTTCTGGAGGGGCCTCGTCAAATCCTTGCCGTCGGGAACGACCAGTTTCCATTTCACGCCGGAGACGTTAATTTCCGGTGGATGCTCGATCAATAAATTGAGCGATTTCTTTGGGGGATCGTCGAAGAGGCTATGTGCTTCGGGCCATACGTATTGATCGACCTTGGGACCCTTCACGCTGGTTTCTTTCGGATTTACAAGAGCCGATCCGTAACCTATCGTGCGGATGTTTCGTCCGAACAAGGTTCCGTCTTTGAGTTCTATGGCGGAGTTGTTCTTGTCGCCTCCGAGTAGGATCGCGGCTGTCATCGCCACATGTCCGTCGGAAACTCGCAAGGCCGGAACCTTGTTCTTGCTGACAAGCGTTTCGATCGAAGCTGTATTGCCTCGCACCCACAGGCCGACCTCGCGTTGATTCTTCAAAGTAATCCGACTGAACGACATACTGTGAAGAGCGCCCGGGAAGTTGATCGCCACATCAAAGCCATCGATCTCGACATTGTGAATCAGACCTGGACCGGGGCTCCCGTGGAGAGCCAAACCAATCGCCCCCACCTTCTTGGGATCACTCGATCGAATGCGAACATTATAGACGTCCCCGCTATTGTTTGTGTGATACAACAGACCGATCGCGCCGGGATTCCCCACGCCGACGTCGAACGTCAGGTTGTGGATGCGTTGGCCGAAGTTCTGGGCGAAAAACCAGCCTTTGTATTTTGTGTAGTCGAGAATGGCCTTCGGTTTCTTTGGGTCCTGGAATGCCGGAGAATTATCCTTGAGTTTGATGACCACTCCGTCGCGGCTTTGGCCCATCAGAATTTTTTTCTTGTCGCCAAGGATAATTGGTTCGCTGATCAGATAGACGCCATCGGGAAAATAGATCTCGCGAGCCGAACCGAACATTACGTGTGGATCGTTTTTTCCGCGTTCGAGAATTGATTTGAGCGCCTTCGTGTCGTCGGTCCTGCCGTCGCCCTTGGCTCCGCAATCGGTCTTGACGTTGACATATCCGGAACCAGTCGGTGGGACGAAGTTCTGGGCATGGATGAGTGAGAAGGGCTGCGAGAAGAGGGCGAATACACAGAAGAAGATCCAGCGTTGTGTGGAATTCATCGCGGGTTCCTTTGGAATGCGAAAGTGAGGCAAGATGTTGTGTCCGGTGCGGCGTCCGAAGGTTCGCCATCCTGGGACTGACGTTTGGCGGGAGGGGGTCGTCATCTCTCTCTGGACGACTACGTTTGTTTTAACGTGGGAACTTCCAAGACTCCATCATTTTTCGGCCCAAGGAACACTGGCCAGGATTTTCCTGAACGTGGGTTACCACGCGTCGTTCTGATCTCGCCAACGCATTGCCTCACCTTGGGTAAAGAGAGCCAACATGAGGATGGCAGTAGAACCAAGCGCGACAAAAGCAAGAGTTGGACGAATCATCCAGGCGACACCCATCATTCCCGCCAAAATCAAAACTACGATCCATCCT
>CAYYUU010000299.1:0-6041 GCA_964474955.1 uncultured Alcaligenaceae bacterium
CCCGGCGGAAAACATGGTGGCGTTGGGTGGCCTGGGTGGCGATGCGAGTAATTCCGCTTCGGGCGCCGGGACGCTCGAACTTGGCGGGGAAAACAGCAGCCAAGATAGCTACGACTTCGGTGGCGACGTGTCGGGGGGCGGTCGGCTTGTGAAAATAGGAGACGGGACCCAAGGATTCTCCGGCGACCTGGATTGGGCCGGGCCCATCGATGTGGATCAGGGAACCCTCGCGATATCTGGGAGTTTGACGGGAGACGGTCAGGACACGATCAACCTCGACGGGAACGCGACACTCGATGGCCAGGGCACAGGAACCATCACAGGCATGACCATCGTCATCGCAACGGATTCCACGGGCAACTTCATTACCGGCTTCGCGAACATCTCCAACGACGGAGGGACAGCGATCGAGGTGAACGGTAGCTTGTACATTGAGGACACGAAGATCTCAGACTCGAGCATCGGAATCGATATCAAGAGCGGTGGACTCATCCAGTACGGCTCTGGGGTCGAGGTCGAAGACTCGGACGTCGGGATCCAACAAGACATCGGCGGAAGCACGATCGTTGGGTGGACTCTGAACGATCTGAGCTTCCACAACATCAAGGACGATTTCATCCGATTCCTCAACACAACCTCGCAAGAGTTGAGTCCGGTCATCGTCGATGGGGCATCGGCAAGTTTCGACGGTACGGTCGGGAGCAAACTTACCGGTTCGGGTTTGATGAACCTGGAAGCGCAGCTCCAGCACTACGCCGATGCAACGGCGCTTGCGGCGTTGGTCGCCGTGAATGCCGATTACGCCATCACGACGAAGGACATGGACACGAACGTCGAACGGGTCGTGATCATTGGGCCTCGCGACAGCTCGACCGGGTACGTGGCCGTCAACGCGAGGGACCTGCGGAACGTCCGGATCTATAGCAACGGCAGAGTTGTCTCCAACGGAGCGCAGGACACGTTCGACGGGACGTCTGCCGAGATCACGATCTTCGGCACGCCGAACCGGGATTACATCCAGGTCGTCGGGTCGATGCGGACTCTGATCTACGCTGAGGGTGGCGATGATGTCATCGTCGGTGGTCCGGCGACGGACGTCATCTTCGGCGGACCCGGAAATGATTATATCTATGGCAACGGCGGAAACGATGTTCTCATTGGTGGGGACGGTAGTGACTTCTTGCTCGGCGGAGACGGCCATGACATCCTAGTCGGAGGGGCGGTGAGTCGGCTCGCGTACAGCGTGTTCCTGGGCTACTTAGATGCCTGGGTCACTCGGGACTTTACGGCCCTGCTCGAATTGTTCTCGGCCACGACCGACCCGGACGATAGCAACGACTCGTTCCTCGGAGGAGCAGGCGACGACCTGTTCGTCACCCGCGGGACGAATGATCGGGTCTACGACAAATCGGCCACCGACGTCGAGCGGAAGGTCTAAGTGCCAGAAGTTACCAACGACCGGTTGACGGCAAAACGAAGCGTGGGATTGAGCGATCGAGGTCACTCTCCCACGCTTCGTTTTTGTCGATGCGTCCATTAGTCAGGAAGTCGATCAATTCCACCGGGAGGAGGAATACATACGCACCCGGCCCCGGAACTCTGTGCTGCCGGTGGCAAACACGTTGGCGGATGTCGGCGGTTCTTCCTCAGACTACCAAGCCGTCGTTTTTTCTGACAACACGATGGGCATGAATTCGCTCGCGAACAATTCGGACAGTCCCAACTACCACCAGCACACGTCCCGTCGCAACCGAGCTGGCCACAGTATCCGCAAGCCGATCCGTAGTTCAAGTTACTATCGACCTGGAAGTTCGATCGATACTTGGTGTGCTTGCGAATGAAGTTGCCAATAGGCCCTCCCGGGATCAGCCGCTTGTGAACACAGTCCGGACAGAACGAGGCTTTCGGACAGTTTCCGTTACAAGCTCCCGTTTCGCAATTCTGTGATGATGCCGTCTCGGGCAGTTGCAACGGCGAGCGGCCCTTCTTTCGTCTTCGCAAGAAAAACCCAACGGGGTCGTCACAACAGCCCGCGTCGGCTCGACACTCGGCACAAGGATTCTGCGGGGTGCAAACGTTCTTGCACGGGTTGCGATTGTGCCGCCCAACGACTGCTCCATGTTTGAGTCGTTTGCGAAGAAAGTATTTCACTGGGTCATCCGGCACGCTCTGTTTGTAGCGACAAATGTCGCACGGATTGGAGGGCGTGCAGCGTTCTTTACACAAGTTCGTGCCGTAGTGATTGGCTGCGAGGTTGCGGTGCGCTGGCGGCGGGGCCTCCATCACGCGAGGCGGAGCCAGAGGTGCAATTCGACACGAGAGCCATTGCAACGCTCCGGGGAGAAGTTTCTTTGCGGTGATCATGTTGTGTCGGCCATAGGGGTCATACCCCACACCGACGGCCAGCCCACGCCACTTGCAAAGATACAGAAAACTATCCACCTGGGCGTCGATGTTGTATTCGTCTCGCCCGGAATACGCGACATACATTTCGAGTTGACCCGGACACACTCGATACTTGTCGATCATCTCGATAGGATTTTCCGCCGCGATTTTTGCGACAGCCGGCACTCCATAGCCGAAGATTGGCGCGATCCAATCACCGAGGTGGACGATTCGTCCACCGGTGATCCCTCGGGCAATGACGTCGCCCGGGTTCGCCTCGACGTCCCATTCCCAATTTTTCGGATTGAAATTCGCAGCCCGATTTCCATATTTGTCTACCCATCGCAAATTCAATGGAGGCGAGATTCCGATCACGACGCCGAAGGCATCACGATTGCGAATGGCATAGTTATAGGCGGCGAACCCCCCCATCCCGTAACCGGCGACGACGTGGGCTCGTCGGTCGGAACAGATGGAATATTGGTGGACGACGAAATCCCACATGTCCGTCAACACGAAGTCGGCAAAGTTCCCGGCTTGCGAATTCAAGAAAAAAGTGCCGGGATGTTTGAGCTGCGGAACGCCGTGATGGCTACCGTCCGGAGCGGCCACGACGATCGGTGGCAGTTTCCCTTTGCGAATGGCCTCGTCAATGATCGGGACCAACCTTAGGAAAGATTTTTCGTCCTGGTAGAAACCGTGAAACCAAATCATCAACGGATACTTGCGGTCGGGACAGTAGTTCGGCGGAAGGTAAACGTACAGGTCGCGTTTCTGCCACAGGTTCCGCGACCACATCCGCCGATCCTTGCCGTGATTCGCCGTATGATCGATGACTTTGCCGGACAGATACTTGTTGACCTTGTGGACACCATTGTCTGCATTTCGCCACGCATCTGCTTGCGCCGAACCGGGAATGATCCCCAGCAGAAGCAGGAGTGCGGTGAGTACTGCCGAGCGACTCGGGGCGTTCAACGGTTGCGGTCGGCAACCCAACGCGCCCGTCTTCTGGCGCAATTTTCCCATCTCTGCATCCTTTCCTGTTTGCCACCTTTATGTCATCCATGACGGATTTATTGCCCGTTATTTTTCTTCGGTTTGTAAGGCGGGCAAAAGTGACAGTAGATTCGGCATCTTCGTCAGAGAAGGTAAGTTAGGCAGCGGTTATGCAGGATGTTATGGTTGTATGGGTTGCGTTGATCAGAAAAGGAAAGGGAGATAGGACGCTCATGAGTTTTGCCAGCCAGAATCGGCACGGCGGTTTCCAACAAGCCTGAAGCGCCAGCGAAGGCCAAGAACGACCATAGCAGGCGCTAAAGGCTTGTTGGAAAAAAATAAGAACAGGCAAGATGCCTGTTCTACGGGCAAACGCACACCGGAACAACCTTATACCTATTTCTTTCGCGTTCCTTGCCGTGCTCGATCGACAAATCACGCCAAGATAATGACAACCGAACCACTCACTTGCCCATAATCTTCGGCAAGGTCTTCATGAGCTTTGTGATGGCCCTTTCGTTCAATTCACCTTTCCGAAATGCAAAGTTCGCAACGACTTTGTAGTCCACGGACAACAACACCGTCACGTCGGCTTTCTTCGAAAGCAAATACGTTGGGGGACCGGCAAGGTCTTCGAACACGCCGATTGGGACGTTTCGCAGGGCGTGCTTCTTCGCCCACTTGACGATTTTCTTGTCCACGCTCGTTTGATCTTCGTGGAGGAAAGTCACCCAAGCCCGCAGTCCTTTTTCCTGGTTGGGTTCCAGTGCGTCGACCTTCTTGACGAGTTTGCCAAGTTCCGGCGTCATGGTTTTGGCGAAAATAATCATGACGGGACGGTCGAGCGATTCGCATATGTAACAATGCGACGTGCCGCGTTCTTTGCCCACGGAAACGACCGACGTGTAGGGACCGGGACGGCGTCCGACTTTGAGCCCCGAAGAGAGTGACTCCTGGGCATTCGCGGGCGCTGTCAACAACGAGGGCATCAGAAATATTGCAACAGTCAACATGGCTGTATGAATTCGCATGGCGTGTAATCTCCGCTGTGAATGAAACTAGTCGGCTTGACCAGCCCTACTTCTGCTGGGTAGCTTCGGCCTTGGATTTTTTGTTCGTTGTCGTCGGCACAAGGTCGCGCATCGCGGTTCGTTCGAGCAGCAAACTTGTGCTCGATGCCTTCGCCCAGCTGCGTTCTGCGATATCGGCGAACCGTTTGGCTTCGTACTTTCGGTCCTGGACCTCGCAGATGGCTTGCATTCCGAGACACCCGTAAACGTTGCCCGGGTCGTGGGCGATGGCCTCCAGAAAGGCTTCTTCGGCAACGTCAAAGCGACCGGCTCGCAGGGCCTCTTTTCCCCAAATGAGCATGTAATAGGCGCCACCACCCCACGAGTGTGCGCGGTAGTCGTCTTTACTCCAGTCGACGAGTTTTTTCAGTTGTTTCAGACCTTCATTGACATTTCCCTTTCGGCACTTGGCTATTCCATCGACGGTCCAGTAGCGTTTTTCTAACCGTTGGTCCTTCGGGCGTTTCTTGTGGGCCGCTCGGACAACTTCGGTTTCGTGCAGAGCCGGATTCAAGTCTTCCTTGGCATAATGAACCATGGCTCGCAAGTAAGCTCGCGTCGTCCGGTCGCGACGATAGGCAGTGTTGGCGAGCGTCATGGCGCTAGACCAGTCCCGCTTGGCCATGTCCAACTGGAACCATCGGAGGTTGTGCCGGAATCCGTACTTCTCGCACTTTCGTCGTAACGCATCGGCCTCTTCGAAGCGTCCATCGTGCGTCAGCGAGATGAGCAAGATTTCCAGGTGGTGCGAAAACTGTGAATCGGAACGTGGGCTCACTCCCTGATATTTATGGTGAGCTTCCTGGAGTTCGACGGCCTTCACGGACCAATTCGTGGTCTCCTTCCATCGTCCCAACCGCATGGCAAGATGGGCTTGCATGTGCCAGGCGTGAGGAATCTTCGGAGACGATCGCATGTATCCCAAAGCATGTGTCCAGCCCAACGCCGGGCGACGGAACCTTTCATAGAAATGCACGAGTTCGTGGTTCGCCGCTGGATGATCCGGGTTGATCTTCAAGAGCGCTTTGTAGAACGGAACTGCCGAGGAGGCTCCATTGCCGGCTCGGACCTCAAGGTAACCACGATAAAACCACGCCTCCTCGTCTTCGGGATAAATGGCGAGCATGTCGTTCAACGTCCCGATGGCCGCCTTGAATTTCTCCTCGCGTTTTTTCCCTTTGAGTTCGGGAAGGAGGCCGTACTCTTGGAGTCGGGATTTGATGAGCATTTGCTCACGGGCGCTCGCTTTCGGCATGAGTTCCTGAGCTTTCTCGAGTGCACGCGTGTGGGTCTTGCGAGTGCGGCTGTATTTGGCCATGGCTCGACTGAGTCCCCACCAGGCCATCGCACATTTCGGATCGTGGCGAACTGCCGTTTCGAACGAACGAACTGCTTCCATGTAGGCATACGAATAGAACCATCCAAGTCCCTGGTCGAAGAATTGCTGGCACTCTGGCGAAGTCGTGCTGATTCGATACTTGAGCAGACAAAGCCCCTCGACGTGTTTGGCCGGTTCCAACTTGGAGAAGGAAAACTTCTTGTCAGGCGATTTCTTGTCAGGCGATTTCTTGTCAGGCGATTTCTTGTCAG
>CAYYUU010000299.1:6141-7950 GCA_964474955.1 uncultured Alcaligenaceae bacterium
TTGTCAGGCGATTTCTTGTCAGGCGATTTCTTGTCAGGCGATTTCTTGTCAGGCGTTTTCGATTTATCGACCTGTTTGGCTTTGTCGTTTTTACCTGCCGCTTTCGGTTGCGGATTCTTGTTGTTATCGTTGTTATGTGTTTGGGCCGCCAGTCCCCCGGCGATCCCAAGAGAAGTGAATAGGGCAACGATTAGGTAGGGAAACCTCATGGTGTGGTATCCTTCGAAGTCGGTGGGGTTCTCATAGTCCTGAATATTATATTGTGGGGATCGTCAGGTCGGGTTGCCAGAGGAAAAGCATGCCGCTTGGTATTTCCAACCCTGGAAGCGGGCTAAAGTTGCGGATTACTGCGGAAAGACGATCAAGGCGAGGGTGCCATCATGCGGAGTCGAGAGGTCGCCGAAAATCACGATGGTGTTGACGCATTTCGTGTAGACATTCGAAAAGCAAACCCACGATACTGGAATACTCAGAAGTTCGCCGAATGACCTGTATAAAGGAAGCCTCATGAACCCGACCAACGATCCAGCCCTCAAGTCATTTGTTGAAGTGCCATCCGACTCACACTTTCCGATCCAAAATCTACCCTATGGGATCTTTTCCCGCGGCGAAAACGACGAGCGACACATTGGCGTCGCTATAGGAGATTATATCCTCGACCTTCGGGTTTTGTTCGCGGAAGGATGGTTGAGGCATCCATGTTTTCGCAATAATACGTTGAATGGCTTCCTGGAGATGGGGCGCGAACTTTGGACGAACACGCGAACGACGATCAGCCAGTTACTTCGTGCCGACATTTCCACACTCAAGGACAACGCCCCACTTCGCGAGCGAGCCCTCGTGCCGATGAGCGAGGCGGTCTTGCATCTGCCGGTCGAGATCGGCGACTACACCGATTTTTATTCGTCGAAGGAACATGCGAGCAACGTCGGAACGATGTTGCGAGGAGAAGACAACGCGCTGATGCCCAACTGGGTTCACTTACCGGTGGCCTATCACGGGCGAGCGAGTTCCATCATTCCGAGCGGAACGCCGATCCATCGACCCAAAGGACAGACTCTTCCACCGACGGCAGAAGTTCCTGTGTTTGGTCCGAGTCGCAACCTGGATTTCGAGTTGGAAATGGGATTCTTCATGGGACCCGGAAACGACCTCGGCGAGTCGATTCCGGTCGGAAAAGCTCTGGACCATATTTTCGGAATGGTGCTCGTGAATGACTGGAGTGCTCGCGACATCCAGAAGTGGGAATACCAGCCCCTTGGACCATTTCTGGCCAAGAGTTTTGCGACTTCGATTTCGCCCTGGGTCGTCACGATGGACGCCCTCGAACCATTTCGCGTCGCTGGTCCGAAGCAGGATCCGCAACCGCTGGAGTACTTGCGTTCGGTCGGCGATAGCGCCTACGACATTCAACTCGAAGTGTGGCTTCGCGGGGAAAAGATGGACGCCGCCGAGCAGATTTGTTTGTCGAATTACAAACACCTGTACTGGAATTGTTGTCAACAACTTGCCCACCACACAATCAACGGTTGTAATCTCCGCCCGGGAGATTTGCTCGCGAGCGGCACGATTAGCGGTCCGGATCCGTCGTCGTACGGTAGTATGCTCGAACTTGCATGGAGGGGGACAAAACCGCTTTCGCTCGCTAACGGAGAAACTCGCACGTTTTTGCAAGACAACGACACCCTTACGATGACAGGGTGGTGTCAGGGAGATGGCTACCGAGTGGGATTTGGAGAGGTGACGACCAAGGTTTTGCCTAGTCGGGATTCTTGAGAACTGGCGGGGAAAGTAGCAGGCACACTGAGT
>CAYYUU010000300.1:0-7925 GCA_964474955.1 uncultured Alcaligenaceae bacterium
GCCAACACAACCTCGCGTGCATCGACCGAGTTCAGCGGACGATCCGGCCCTTTGAGTCGGCGGATGCTCGCGTCGCTGTTGAGCCCAACGACCAGAGCTTGGCCCCGGCTCCGGGCTTCCTGGAGGTATTCGACGTGGCCGACGTGAAGGATGTCGAAGCACCCATTCGTGAAGACGATCTTGTGACCGAGAAGCCGTCGTTTCTCAAGTTCCGCAACGAGTTCGTCCAGAGTCTTGATCTTTCCAGTTGGGTTGGCCGTTTGCTTTGTGGTTCGTTCGTGTTGGAGGATGTCTTGGAGAATTTCGTCTTTTGTGACCGTGACGACTCCGATCTTTTCGACTTCGAGCCCACCGGCCACATTCGCCAACGCAATGGCAGTTTCGTAATCGGCATTCGCGGCCAGGGCGAGGCCCAACGCACTCAACACCATGTCCCCCGCACCCGTGACGTCATATACCTGTCGCGGACGTGTCGGAATCAGCTTTTGCCGACCGTCTTGATGAACCAGGACCATACCTTGTTTGTCGAGCGTGATGATGGCCGCTTCGGCGCTGAGTGACTTTCGCAACTGACAGCCGGCTGTCATGGCTTCGTCGACCGTCTCGATCTCCGTGCCTGTGGCGAGGCTTGCCTCCAGGCGATTCGGAGTCAGCGCCGAACACCCTTTATATTTGTCGTAATCTTCCCCGCGGATCGGATCGACGAGGACTCGTTTTCCATGCTCCCGAGCCATCGAGATGACTTGGCGGAGCAGGCCCGGAGTACAGACTCCCTTGTTGTAGTCGCTAATCAAGACGAAATCGCATTGCGGAATACGTTCCGACAACATTCCCGAGAATCGTCGTTCGAAGGAGTCGTTGATCGGACGCTGAACTTCGTAATCGACGCGAAGCATTTGTTGTGGATGCCGATGATGAGCGCGTCCGATGTAGCGTTCCTTGACCGTACTTGGCCGGTCTGAATCCACGAGGACGGCGTGTTGATCGATTTTCCACTCGTCGAGAATTTCGCGTGTCCGTTGTCCATCGGCATCGTTGCCAATGACGCCTGCAAGAATCACATCGGCTTCCAATGCTCGGAGCATCGTCGCCACACTGGCCGCACCACCGAGGCGTTCCTCTCGTTTGTCCGCCCGCAACAGGATGACGGGAGCCTCTTGGCTGATGCGGTCGGCGTTGCCCCAGACATATCGGTCGAGCATGACGTCGCCAATCAATAACATCCGCGGACGCCCGAGTTTGTGCACGAGCTGAATCAATTCGGTTGACACGTCTCTTGCTCCTTGCAGACAACGTCGCAATGGTTGGGCTTCGGAATTCGGATGGTGTCGTTGTATTGAGATCAGCGAATGTCGCCCCTAGAACCGAACGGTCTCCTCAGCGAACTGGTCACCTGGTCATCTCGCGTTCCTTTCCCTAACATATTCGTGGTAGGGACGTCGCTCGCGTTGTGTTGTGCGAAATTCGATTGCCCACCTTGAGGAATACCAGGACGTATGCGGCGTTCCCAAATTCCCAATCGACATCCTTCCCGCAAAGTAATCCCATTACTCAGTTCCGGATGGAACCTCAGATCCGTCGAGGGTTGGCCTCGGCGGTCGTCATCCAGTTGTTCTGGCTTGCTGGTGCTCGTCTGCAGACGGGCGATGGCAGGCCATGTTTTTCGGAGATTATGCCAATGACCGTTTTTACGAAAAATCCTCAAGTCGCTGAGCAACCTGGATCGAACGAAGGCGACTTCGTCGTTGCGGACATCAACTTGGCGCCCTGGGGACGAAAAGAAATTGCCATCGCCGAACACGAGATGCCCGGGCTGATGGCGATTCGCGAAAAATACGCTCCCGAGCAGCCATTGAAAGGCGCGAAGATCGCTGGCAGCTTGCACATGACGATCCAGACTGCCGTTCTCATCGAGACCCTGGAAGCCTTGGGGGCAGAGGTGCGATGGGCCAGCTGTAACATCTACTCGACGCAAGATCACGCCGCCGCCGCCATCGCCGCGAAGGGCACACCCGTTTTCGCCGTCAAGGGCGAAACACTCGAAGAATACTGGCAATATACTCACCGCATCCTTGAGTGGCAGGATGGCGGAACGCCGAACATGATCCTCGACGACGGGGGCGACGCTACGCTTCTCGTTCACCTCGGGGCCGACGCCGAAAAGAATCCAAAGCTCCTCGACAAGAAGCCCGAGTCGAAAGAAGAAGCTGTCCTGCTTGCTTCGATCAAGAACAAACTCGCCAGCGACCCGAACTTCTACAGCCGCATCGCCGAAAATATTATCGGCGTTTCGGAAGAGACGACCACCGGTGTTCACCGCCTGCGAGACATGGCCAAAGAAGGCAAGCTCAGGTTCCCGGCGATCAACGTCAACGACTGCGTCACGAAGAGCAAGTTTGACAACCTCTATGGCTGTCGCGAGAGCCTTATCGACGGCATCAAGCGTGCGACCGACGTAATGATCAGTGGGAAAACTGCCGTCGTCTGCGGCTACGGCGACGTGGGCAAAGGTTGTGCTCAGGCATTCGCAGGTTCCGGAGCCAAGGTATTCGTCACCGAAATTGACCCGATCTGTGCGTTGCAAGCCGAAATGGAAGGCTTCTCCGTTCGAACGATGGAAGACATGTGCGAGACCGCCGACATCTTCGTCACGACGACCGGCAACGTCGACGTCATCACCCGGGACCACATGCAGAAGATGAAGCACAACGCCATCGTCTGTAACATCGGCCACTTCGACAGCGAAATCCAAATCGAACACATGGACGACCTGGAGTGGGAAGAAATCAAGCCCCAGGTCGATCACGTCATCTGGCCCGACGGCAAGCGAATCATCGTGCTCGCCAAAGGCCGACTCGTCAACCTCGGCTGTGCGACCGGCCATCCAAGCTTCGTCATGAGCAACTCGTTCGCGAACCAAACGCTCGCCCAGATCAAGCTCTTCAAAGACGGCAAGGACATGAAAAACGACGTCTACCTGTTGCCGAAGGAACTCGACGAGGAAGTGGCTCGTCTGCACCTCGAACAACTTGGCGCCAAGCTGACGATTTTGAATGACAAGCAGGCGAAGTACATCGGCGTCAAGAAGGAAGGCCCGTACAAGCCGGGAGACTATCGGTACTAAGAAAGTTGAGAGGCTTCGAAAGATGAAAGGTGGAAGGTAAAAAAGGGATCGCCAGCCATTCTGGCCAGGCTACGATGAGCTTGGCCTTCGGCCAAAAAACAAATCCTCAACCCTTAACTTTTTCACCTTTCACCCTTCGAAGACCCTCAACTCTCAACCCTCTGACCGTTCGCGCATGAAAAAAGAAACGCCCGACGACCGCCGCCGAGCGCTCCTTTATGGGGAAGAGTTGGTGCCGAATGGAATGAAAGGTAAGCGCCATCTGCCTGCCAGCGCCGAACCAAATGCGCGGAGAGGTGGCGTCCGAGGCAGGGAACATTACACACCACCCGATGGTGTATACATACCCTCCCCACGCACAGCCCGTCCGCTGACAGACCGATGACATTCTTACCAGTGAAGTAAACGACCGTTGTTTCCTATCAACCGCAGAACGCCGACGAGGTGGGAACTTGCGCGAAAATCTTGAATTTATTTCTTTTCTTTTTCGATGAGGATCCCATCGCACGATTCTCACGACTCCTTTCGGACGTGGCGGACTTTCTCTGGAGCAATGATCCTCGGGTGCGACGGGTTTTCCTGGGCCAACACCAATCCCTCGAAACTCAGTTCGACTAATTGCCCGAAATACGTTTCGGTGTGTCCTTCCACTTCGACAGCTGCTCCCAACAGTCCGAGCCGCTCGCTCCATCGTTCTTCGATGAAATTCCGATCACCCTGGACTAGCCGCGAATAGTTTTGATCCAGTTCCCCCATCAGTTCGCGGGCTGTTTCTTGAAGAGCAACTTTGTCCCCTGTCAGCGTGTGCAGCGATGCGGCAAACGGTAGCGATGCCGCGTCAAACATGTGTTGCGGTTGGTTCAAATTCAATCCGATCCCGACGACGGTGGCGGCGTTCTCGTCTAGGAAAGTGTTGGCTCGCTGCTCGATCAAAATCCCACACACTTTGCGACCTTCGATCAACACGTCATTCGGCCATTTGATCGATGCCGTCAGCCCCGCGATGTTCTGAACGCAATCGCAGACAGAAACCGCGGCCCATGCCGTGAGCAGAACAGGCCGAGCGAGTACTGCAGGTGCGGCCATGAGAATTGACATCCACAATCCCATTCCTGGCTCGCTGACCCATGTGCGGCCATGCTGTCCACGACCAGCCGATTGCGAATGGGCGATGACGACCAAACCCGCATTGGACGCATCGTCCGCGAGTTGCAAACAATGGGTGTTCGTGCTGGGAAGGGATTCGTAAATGTGGACCTTCTTGCCGACGTGAGCGTGAGGCAGGTTCCATTCTTCCAGAAGTTTCATACCGTTCGATAATCCAAACCAATGTCGAGAGCAACCGCCGAATGCGTCAGAGCACCGACGGAGATTCGGTCAACACCTGTCGCGGCAATCTCGGGAATTCGCTGAAGTGTGATTCCGCCGGACGCTTCGAGCAGAACCGATGGAGCCTTCTGATCACGGCGACCAACCGCCTCGCGCATTTCCTCGCAAGACATATTGTCCAGCAAAATGATATCGGGCTGACACTCCAATGCTTCGTCGAGTTGTCGGAGTGTGTCGACTTCGATTTCCACCGGAAGGTTGCCGGTTGCCGTTCGTGCCATTTCGACGGCCCGACGAATCGGCGCAGAGTCATTCGCGAGCGCCGCGAGATGGTTATCCTTGATCAAAATGCCGTCGTACAATCCCATCCGATGGTTCTGTCCCCCACCACACCGGACGGCGTATTTCTCAAGCACTCGCCAACCGGGGGTCGTCTTTCTCGTATCGAGAATCACAGCCTTCGCATTCCCAAGCGCTTCGACGAACCCTCGCGTCTTCGTGGCGATGCCGCTCAACCGCTGCAAAAAATTCAACGCGGTCCGTTCGCCGGTGAGGATCGCTCGCATCGGCCCCGTCACGGTCGCGAGTTCGTCCCCCGGAGCGATCTTGCTCCCATCATCCATCAGACGTGTTACTTGCACTTGCAGAGAAATCTCCGCGAACACTTGCGAGAGCAGCGAAAGCCCAGCCACGACGCCTTCTTTTCGCGCCACGAACACACCTCGGCCTTGCAGTTCTTCAGGCAATACCGAATTACTCGTAACGTCTCCGACCTTGCCGAGGTCCTCTTCGAGAGCCAGAGCAATGAGTTTTTCGGCTGCCGTCGATTCTTTGATGGTCCACATATAGGTTGTTGATCGTGATGAGTATTTTGGATGGCTGTTTCTGGGGAAAGTGGCAGGCTCAGTCGGAATGTGAAATAAATGCTGGTACACCAAGCACAAAACAACCGGACAATTCTTTATTTCGCGTTCCGTGTCGGCCGTTATCAAAACCATGCAGACAGTAGAAAGTATGCCTGAGAGCCTTCCAACATCGAAAGGCGCTCGCAGTTCGTTGGGTCGAGGACACCAGCACATTGGTATTGTATAGTGTCGGTACGTCAAAGTCCCAAAATGCAGGAATGGGGCCGTCCTCTCCAAAGAAAGGTCGTCGTTTGATGTCAACCACAATCCGGCTACTTCACGTCGAAGATGACGTGATGCAACACAAGGTCATTGAGTTTTACCTCAACGCGATAGAAGGCTATTCGTTCGAGATTGTCTTGGCCCAAACGGAAGCCGAAGCATCCGAAGCGCTCCAAACCAATTGCTTTGACCAGGTCATCCTGGACTACTGCTTGGCGGAAGGGGATGGCCGAAAGTGCTTGCAGCAGATACGCGAAAACGATCCGAGTCTCTTGGTCCTCGTGTTGTCTGGAGCGGACACAGAACTGGAAAAGCAATTGCTCGAAGACGGAGCAAACCAATTTTTAGACAAAGATGGTCTGACGGGGGCAAAGTTGAACGCTGCCATCGCCGCACTATTAGAGAACCGATGAGGGAGCGAACAATCGACTCATTTGGAAACAGTCTTATCCATCGGTTGTTGGTCTATCTTCAGGCTTGTCGAAAACCGAAAGCCAGAAAAGGTCCATTCATCCAACAACTCGTCTCTCTCCCACATCACCACCCCGACGGCAACTCCCAAACCCCTGGCGTAATAAGCTCGACCGAATTATTCGAAGGATCGCGAAAGTACAGCGACTTTCCGCCTGGTGGCCAGTCGACTTCTTGCTCGATCGGAATATTATGCGAAGCCAAATGTTTTCGCCACACATCGAGCGAATCTTTTGGAATGCCCAAAGCGAAATGTCCCGGCCCCCGAGTCCCGTGCGGCGGCAATGTATCTCCGATGAGAGAAGCGTCGGGCAAAAATACCAACAACACGCCTTCCTCGCCGACCTGGAAAAAGATGTGTCGGTCGTCGTCTTTGGCCACAACCGGCAGCCCCAGGATTCCGTGATAAAAGGCCTCGGCCTCGGCCAGGTCATACACATAAACGCCCGTTTCGACGACCCGTAGGATGGGAGGCATCGAATTGCTCCTGATTGCCCAGAACGCTTTTCCGCGGCAGTCTCGCACGATCTCAAGAAAAGCGAAAAGAGTTTTTGTTTCGACAGCCAAACGCTTCGCTCACAATACTGGAAACACGAAAATACGGCAAACGGTTCGACGGCCTATCTCGTCCGGAATGACACACTCTGTTTCTGCCCGTCCAAAGGTGTCATTCCTCGCGGGCCATCGATTTTCTGCTTCTTGAGAGGAGTCGTTCCATGACGATCCGCCATTTGACATTCCTGCTTCTTGCAGGGATCGCCGCGACGAGCTTCGCGAGTCTCGCTCGCGCCGACGAACAAAATACCTGGAAGAACCGCGACACGTTCATCCCCCGACGCCAGTACAAAGTTCTGCCCGGCAAAGTTGTCGGCGTCATGGTCAGCAACCCCCAACCCGTACTCAGCACCGAAGGCCGATCCAGCGCTCCTGATGTCATGTGCTTTTCCCAAGACGGGCTGAGTTACCGTTGGGTGTACGTTCCGTCGCCAAAAGACCGCCCTACGATCACGAATCTGAAAGTCCCCGTCGGCAAGAACCCGCGAGGACAATGGCGGTTGTATCCCGCCCTGGACATGGCGAAACTCGCGACCCTCAAGCCGTATGCCGTCACCAAGCCGTTTGTGCTCGTCGAAGTCGAAGTCAATGACGGCCAAGGCAGCCCCGCGATCAGCAGCTTCGTCAGCACGAACTATCGAGTTTTGGAAAACTCCAAGAAATATCCGCTCGTCGTCTCGAACGTCATCGCGAAGATCCAAAAAGACTACGCGACCTACAAAAAGAAAAATAAGGCCGTGATCGATCGTGAACTGGCCAAGGCCGAAAAACAAGCCCTCAGGAATCGCAAGCCAACGGGTCGACCGACGACCACCGAGTTGATGTATGTTACGTGGATGAATAAAACAAACGAACTGCACGTCCGGTTCCGAACGAAAGTCCAGGACGGCCACTACTATTATGTCCAAGGCGGAGCCCGTCCGCGACCGTTCCCGTTGCCCGTTCCTCCCGGTAAGAAGGTCGTGCCTCCACCACCGGGTGCCGCTCCAAGAGGTGTTCCCGGTGGTGCTCCGGTTCCGCAACCACAGAAGCAACAAGTCCGCCGAGCGCAGGTTCGGCCCGGTTTGCCGGGTGGTGCCTTTCCTCCTCCGCCTCCACGTCGTATCAAAGTAGGTACGACGTTTGGAATTGAGTTCGGACGAGCGTATATAATCTCGAAGGACGGAAAGGTGGTCTCGACCAAACAATTGCCTTTCGCGTCCTACCAAAATACCATCAACCCTCCGCCGGGAGTCGCCTTTCCGCGACGACCGGTTGATCCGTTGCCTCCGGCGCCGCAGAAGATTCGGAAGTAGACGGATTGCAGTCCGAACCCGCTT
>CAYYUU010000301.1:0-7906 GCA_964474955.1 uncultured Alcaligenaceae bacterium
TCGCCGTGCGCGTAGGCCAAGCCTGTCGACGTTTGTCGAAGAAAATCGACGGCCTCGAACCACGGAAGCGGACCTCGTTCCTTGACCACGCGAGCCAAATCTGCTCCTTCGACCAACTCCATCACGAGGAAATGCCGTCCTTGATCTTCCCCGGCATCAAACGCCGTCACGATGTTCGGATGAACCAGTTGAGCGATCAATTCCGTTTCCGTCTGGAAGCGAACTTTTGCAGCCTCCGAACGAACCAAATCCGGCGCGAGGAATTTCATCGCCACATTTCGTTTCATCCGCCGATGATAGGCCCGAAAGACTTGCCCCATCCCGCCTGCCCCGATGGGTTCGAGCAAAACATAATTGTGCACGACCAGAGCCACCGGCGAGGGTTGGAGCAAAGCCATCCCCTGATACGGTGAGAGCAATTGTCGCGAGACAAAAACGTCGCACAGTTCCTGGGCACTCTCGACGGATTCCGTTGGAGGTACATCCGAAAGGACCGAATCGATTTCATCCGACGAAAGTACCTGACTCTCATGGAGACGCGCAACGAACTCCATTCCGGATATGCATGTTGTTTGAATGGCCTGCGTCGGCGCGGAATGCCCTGTGAAGTCAGATTTCTCGAGAGCTTTGACGCGACTCAGGAGTTCAGCATAAAAAGGGTCTTCAACGGGCGTGTCGGTCGTAGGTCGTAGCCATTGCGACAATTCAGGAAACGCGGACGAATCGATCGTATCGATGGCCGAGACACAACGGGGACATTCGTGCAAGTGTCGGTCAATCCAGTCGGTATCGACTCCCGAGAGTTGACCGACGACATATTGCCGTAAGAGTTCCGGATTTGGACACTGTTCGACCTGCATGGCTGATTTCTCTGGATGACAGTTCCGATCGGCTTCTACATATATCCAGAACGGGCCCGCATCCCATGAACCACGATCAAAACATCAAATCGGCGAGTTCTTCCCGCAGCCGTTGAAGGACCCGATACTTGGCTTTCCGAGCTGCCGCTGGAGTCATCCCAAGCCGTTCGGCCACTTCGTCGCTCGGTACACCCTCCATCTGGAGCATCCAAAAAGCCTGCCACGTCCGCTCTTCGAATTCGCCACGAATCCATTCCAGAGTCTGGCAAAGCTGGCCACGCAAAATATCATTTTCCGACGATTCGTCTGATCCAATCGGATCGGGGACAGCCTCCAAATACCGTTGTGCTCCGCTCCCACCAAGAGCCGTAGGGTTCCCGACATTATTGCGGAAGTGGTCATTAATTTTGTTGCGAGTGATGGTCCGGAGCCAACCGCGAAACGTGTCGTTCGAGTTTTCCTTCCGAAACTTTGTGAGGTGGCGTGCGACGGCTTGAAAGACATCTTGAAAGACATCCCCAACATCTTCCCTGGACAAGTTAGCCCGCAGACACCAATGGTAGACCAGCGGCCCATACAACTCGACTAATTTTTCCCAGGCGTCGGGCTGATTGGCTTGGGCTCGTCCGAGCAGACTCAAAGATGTGACGGAAGCATCGCGCATTGGCAAATCAGGAAGAAGTGTTACAAATGTTTGTACCGACCCCACGATGGGATGAGCCTGACGGTAAAGACGAGGGAGCGTGGATTTTGTGTCCGTATTGTGGGAGAGACTCTCATCGTTCCTCTATTATAGACGGTATCGGGAGAAATTCGATTTGGCATTCGTTTTGTAGTGTCGCCTTTGTTTTTGTTTTGGAGTGCGTCCGCGAAGCTGACGCTTTCGTATTTTTTCAGTGCCCCAGCGTCCTTCTCAAACTTGAGAGAATCATCCACTGCCGCCACCGACATCACTTCAGGAGAACTCGTGGACCCGAAAACTCTCTACACGGCCCCAAACGCACTGGCTCAAGACTACTCGCATTTTCGCGTAGCCGAGCGTCTTTTGTTGACCGGGCATTCACATCAAGCCTGGCCGGATTGCGGCTTGAAGGCTCAAGAGCAAGCCTGGCTCGATGCCGCCGATTTAGTCGACCAGAAATGGGGAGCGGCGTTCGCCAAGGCCGACGAAGTCCGACGCGGATACGCCAAGTGGATGGACGATCCGAATGGCGACATCGCACTTGGCCAAAACACGCACGAATTGTTGGTGCGGTTGATCTCGGCGTTGCCGTTGCAAAGCCGACCAAAAATCGTGTCCACGGACGGCGAGTTCCACACAGCACGGCGACTGTTCGATCGACTCGCCGAAGCAGGGTTAGAGATCGTGAAGATCGCCGCCGATCCGGTCGAGCAACTTGGCTCACGGATGAGCGAAACCGTCGACGATCGCACCGCATTCGTGTTGGTGTCTTCGGTCCTGTTCCAAAATGCTCGCATCGTCCCTGGCCTTCCACAACTTTCGCAAGCGTGCCAAAAACACGGGGCGGAACTTGTCATCGATACCTATCACCACCTGGGAGTGTTGCCGTTTTCGATCCAAGGTTTGGAGAACGCATATCTGCTCGGTGGTGGTTATAAATATCTACAACTCGGCGAGGGCAACTGTGCGTTGCGAATCCCACCGGATTGCCAGCTCCGACCGATCACCACAGGATGGTTCACTGAGTTCGACGCGCTGGCCGACAAACACGAAGCCGGACAAGTTCTATATGGCAGGGGAGCCAGTCGCTTTGCCGGAGCTACGTATGATCCCACGAGTCATTATCGCGGAGCAGCGGTGTTCCAATTCTTCGAAGACAAAGGACTCACGCCAGAACTTCTCCGAGGAGTAAGCCAACATCATGTTGGGCTTCTGGCCGAGACATTCGACAAACTCGATCTTCCCGAAACCGTAATCCGACGAAATCGTGACATCGAGTTATCACAGATCGGCGGTTTTCTGGTGTTGCATTCGAGCCACGCCGAAGAAATATGTAAAAGACTCAAGGACAATGGAGTAATGATCGATTACCGAGGCGACAACTTGCGTTTCGGACCGGCTCCGTATTTATCCGACAATCAGTTAACTGCTTCGATGAATATACTCGGAAAGGTATGCCTGGAATTTGTTGCTTGAGACCAATGGGAGTAACGTCACATATTTTTCTTGGGACAACGTCCCAAGTACAAATAGTGACTTTATTTCTGCTTTCTATTTCTAATTCCATCTCGAACTCAGACACATAACGGAAAACTATGGAGCTTCCCAAAAAAGGCCAGAACTGGACCATCGGTCAGATGCTCGAATGGACGACAAAGCACCTCAAGGAACGAGGCTTCGAGTCACCGACGCGGGACGCTCAACTTCTGTTGGCCCATGTGCTTGGCTGTGAGAAAATCGACCTCTACGGATCTCGATTTTTTGAATTGGCGACACCCGACATTCGCCAGGCATTTCGCGAGTTAGTCCAAAGGAGGATCGATGGGTGTCCTGTTTTTTACATCATCGGGAAACGGGAATTCTATTCTCTCGAACTGGAAGTGACACTTGCGGTCCTCATTCCTCGACCAGACAGCGAGACACTCGTAGACCAGTGTCGCGAGGTCGCCGCACTTCGGGAGTATCCCCAGATTCTTGACGTCGGAACGGGCTCCGGATGTCTGGCCATTGCCGTCGCGCACCAAGTTCCCAACGCCCACATAACCGCAATCGACATCAGCGAGGCAGCTCTCGAAGTGGCCAAACGAAATGCCGAACGGCATAACGTGGTGGATCGAATTACATTTCTCCACGGAGATCTATTTGAGCCAATCCCTCCCGGTGAATCCTATGACATCATTATGAGTAATCCTCCATACATCCCAACGGATGAGATTGAAACTCTGGAAATCAATGTTCGGGACTACGAACCGCATCTCGCACTCGACGGCGGGGCAGACGGTTTTGTTATCTTTGATCGCCTCATAGCCGAAGCCCCAAATTTTTTCGGCGAGACCGGATATCTGCTACTTGAGATTGGCTCCCCCCAAGAACAACCGGCTCGCGAACGAATCAGCACATATCCGTTTTACGAACTGGCTCGGACAGTCCACGACCACGCCGGACTTCCCCGCGTCATGCGTGCAACGTATCACCGGCCGGTCAACGAAACCCTGCCCGAACCTTTTTGAGAGATTGCCCTGATGTTCTTTTCCTGGTTCAAAAATCGGCGTCGCAAAAAACTACTGGCTGAACCATTCCCTCAAGAATGGCTTGAGTCTCTTGAGTCGAATGTTCCGGTGTATGCGTACTTGAGTGACCCGGATCAATCCAAGTTGCGCGATGACCTACGCATCCTCGTTGCCGAGAAAGACTGGGTGGGTTGTGGCGGTTTAGAAATGACGGACGAGATCAAAGTCACGATTGCAGCCCAGGCGAGTTTATTACTTCTCGGGCTCAAAGATGATTACTTTCCCAACGTGCTCTCGGTGTTGGTATATCCCGATAGCTATCGAAGCCAGGGAGGGTATGGCGAAGATGGGTTAATGCACACCGGAACCGAGAACCTCGGGGAAGCGTGGTATCGTGGTCCGGTGATATTATCGTGGGAAGAAGTTCGAATCGGCGGCAGCGACTATAAAGATGGACGAAACGTTGTCCTCCATGAATTCGCACACCAACTCGATTTTTCCGACGGAGAGATCAACGGAACGCCACCTCTCGAAAACGACGACATGTATCGTCGGTGGCGAGAAATCATGACTCCCGAATATGAACAACTCGTTCAGGACGCCGAAACAGGCGGATACACCGTTCTCGATTATTACGGCGCAACAAACGCCGCCGAGTTCTTTGCCGTGATTACGGAATGTTTCTTTGAACGCGCAGAAGACATGAGACGCGGGCATCCAGAGATGTACCAACTGTTATGTGATTATTATCACCAAGATCCGGCGGCGAGATATTGAGAATTGGAGAGGTTGTTGGTTGTGCGTAGAACAGGGATCTTGCCTGTTCATGGCGTTATTGAGACCGGTGAAAGTAACGTGACACATCCTTCTCTTGGGACAACGTCCCAAGCTATCAAATCGTCGTCCTTGCAGGACTCCAGACCAAGTCTCGAAGAGACGAACTATCTGATAATACTCATGGTGACTTTATTGCTGCTGAAGGCTTTTCGTCACGCCGCCTTCCGTACGACATCTTGCTTCACTATCTCATACCCCAAGGCCTCGGCAATATACGCCCCGACTCGCGCACACGCACCAGGTTCCGCGACTTCGTCTTTCAACTCGTCCAATTCCTTCACCAACTGCCCATGCTCATCCGGGTCATTGAGCCAACGAAGAATTAACCCTGAAAGGTCCACAGCAGGACAATAATCCACCAAAAACTCTGGGAACAATTCCTTGTTCGCAATGAGGTTCACGAGGCTGATATACTCACAAGTTTTCATAAAATTCCCAATGGCCATCTCGAACCGCGTGACTTTATAGAGAACAGCCGTTGGCGTCTTCCGATACATCAATTCGAGACCAACCGACCCCGACACAGATATACACGAGTGAGCCAGTTCGATAATTTCTGGAGTTCGTCCAACATGTGTCTCGATGGGAATGTCACACCCCGCAAGATGCGGTTCAATCATCGCCACGTGTTGATCTTTGAAGTGCGCGACCAGGAATTTAGTATCGGGGCGTTGCTGATGTATAAGTTTCGCCGTCGCGAGCATCGTTGCAAAATTCTTTTCGACCTCCTGAGTCCTCGACCCCGGCAATAACCCAATGATGGTCTTTCCGTCCGCGCGCTGGGTTTTCAAAAAGTCTTGATCGAGCTTTTGGTTCTTTAATTCATCGAAATATGGATGTCCCACCCAATGTGAATTCACATAGTGGTCTGCATACCATTGTTGTTCAAACGGCAGTGCACATAAAACATGATCGACATATTTCCGAATACGTTTCACTCGACCACCAGCCCACGCCCATGCTTGCGGTGGAAGAAAGTAGAAGACTGGTATTCCGTGGAGCGTAGCCCGACGAGCGAGCACCAAATTGAATCCCGGATAATCGATCAAAATGAGGGCATCGGGTTTCATGTTGCGAAAATATCGATCAGCCTTGGAGACCAATCCCAAAAACACATGAATATTAGCTAGCACTCTCAAAAACCACATGACAGCGAGTTGACACAACGGGTATAGAAGCTGACAACCTTCCGCCTCCATCTTCTCACCGCCAAACCCAACAATTTCGACATCCGGAATCCGTCGTCGGAGTTCGCGGATTAAAGTGGCTGCGTGGAGATCTCCGCTCGGTTCTCCAGCACTGATGAATAAACGCATGGTGTAATCCTCTTTGGAGTGATAGGGAATGAATTCGGGTGTCGTTTAAAGTAGTAGGCACACTCCGTGTGCCGTAACCCGAGTAGTAAGCACACTCGAAACGAGAAATAAATCGTTCTCCGGTTTCGTATTTGAGGACTTTTTCTCAATGTCCCTCTCGCCGCTTGCGGGGAGAGGGACTTTGAAAAACCGAGCACCTATTTATTTCACTTTCCGAGTGTCCCCACCCCTTGAATTCATATTCTGCAAGGGCAGCTCCTAACGAAGCCCAAGAAAATTATCAGGCAGGAACGGTTTGGCAAACGTATACACAGCCAACAACGCTCCGGCGGCCAACACAATCCCAAATAACACCGTGGACATCCAATAACTAACGACCTCAGTAGCATTATTCGGGGTTTCGATTTGTGTGGTTGTTGGTGTGGGCTCTGTCGTTTTCGCTGGTGCCGGAGCTGCTTTCGGCGCACCGTTCGTCTGACCGTTGCCATTCCCATTCCACACGGGAGCCGAAGGCAAAGCGGTCGGGGCGGAACGTTGTGGCATAGGTTGCGGGGGCTGCTTCTGTGGTGGCGTCTTTTGCTGCGGTTGTGGTTGTGGCTTGGGAGCTGCTTTCGGCGGCGGCGTTTGCTGTCTATTTGGTTTTGGAGTTTGTTGCGGCTTCGGAGGTTGCGGAACTGGGTTTTCCTTGTTTTGCGCGGGTGCGGCCGGAGGTTGGGTTGGCATTTCTTTCGGCTTGCGTTGGGGCGGTGCTTGTTGGGGCTGAGGGTTTTGCGGTTGGGTTTGTAGGGTGGGAGTTTGCTCCGGACTCGGCTGCAGATAGCCCATCCCACCACCGAACGCCATGTCGAGTGCTGGATCGCTCGCGTTCATCTCTCCGAGATATTGATTCGTTCGGGGCTGAGTTGGTTGCGGTGGAGAACTCGGAACCTGCGTCCGTAAAAGTTGCGTAGCTGTTTCGGGAGGATACGTTCGTCGCAGGTCGGCAACATAACTCTGAATATCCGGCGACTTGATCGCTTCGTTGAACGTCGCAAACGGTTTGAGCAAATGATGCGGATTGACGGCCAAGAGTTGCGAACGGAGCCGTTCGGCCTCGTTTTCGTTACCGACGTTGTAGGCCGCATCGGCAGCCAACACCAAGAACCAATCTCGTAACTTTCCCTGGCCCTGTTGGTCGTACAACCGTGCGAGTTCTTCGTACGTCCTTGCGGCTTCCTGGTCGGCCAGTTGCATCATGGCATCGTCCCCCAATGGCGTTCCATCTCGATCGGGTCCTTGGCGAAAATACCTCCTGGATGAGCACCGACTGAGCGTGAGTAAGACCAGACGTATTTTCGTACCGTCCGTGGGAATTCCTACCCAGGGATGCCAGAACATACCACCTCACTCATTTTAGTGCGATACGAATAGGGACCTTCGGAACGATAGCCGGAGTTCGAACTTCCGAGCGGGGTGGCATTGGTCTTCGCTGAAGGATAAGATGTGCCACCCTTCACCTCTTCGATGCTCCGACCTGAGACTAGCAATTCCGCCGATCGAACCGCGACGCTGCTCGTGTCGCCCCTCGCGGTTATCTTTCGAACTCTGGCGACCTTTTCCAAATGGAGTCTGTCAATGCGTCCTTGGATCACAATAGTCGGTCTGGTAATCGGTATTGGGCTCGGTTTCCCAATGCCCTCTTTTGCCGACGAAGAACTGACG
>CAYYUU010000302.1:0-7895 GCA_964474955.1 uncultured Alcaligenaceae bacterium
TATGGCTTGTTGCCAAAATACCACGTTGCGGTCCTCGACGAAGCCCACACGCTCGAAGACGTTGCCGCCGAACACATGGGCGTTCACGTCACACGAGGCTCCATCGAAAGACTCCTGCGCCGCTTGTTCTCCGACCGCAAGGGGCGTATGACCGGACTTCTGGCACTCTACGGCGACCAATCCGACGTGCAGTACGTGCTCAACGTCGAAAGAGCCGCCGACGAGTTTTTTGTCCGGCTGCTACAGTGGCGAAGCGACCAGCTGGAAAAAATCAAGGCGTCTCGACAATCCCCCGTTCCGCCGGAAACCATACGAGTTCGAGAGCCTCGTATCGTTCCCGACGGCCTGTCCGAGACGTTGGAGGAATTGAGCAAGAAACTCGACCTCATCGCCGAAGCCCAAAACAGCGAAGAAGAAAAGATCGAATTGACGGCAGCGTCCTTGCGGTGTCAGATGCTCACGCATTCGATCCGCCAGTGGATCAACCAGGAACTGCCCAACCAGGTCTACTGGCTCGATGTATCGGGAGAGCGAAACCAGAAAATTCTGTTGTCCAGCGCACCCATCGAGGTCGGACCCGAGTTGAAAGAAGCCCTTTACACTCAAGTGCCCACGGTCGTGATGACGAGCGCGACTTTGAGCACCGGAGGTGCCGAAGGCTTCGAGATGTTCCGCGAGCGGCTCGGCCTCGAAGACTGCCAGACGGCCCTTCTGGGCAGCCCCTTCCGATTCGAGAACCAGGCCGAATTGTATCTGTGCAAGAAGATGCCCGATCCGTCGAAAATGCCCGCCGACTACGAAAAGGCCGTCATCGAAAAGATCAAAGAATACGTCACGAAGACCGAGGGACGAGCGTTCGTCCTTTTCACAAGCAGTCAAACGATGAAGCGGGCCGCGAATCAACTCCGCACATGGTTCCAACGAAAACAATGGACATTTATCTCGCAGTCCGACGGGATGCCGCGAACGCAAATGGTAGACCTCTTTCGGAATTCGCCCCACGCCGTCCTGTTCGGAGTCGACAGCTTTTGGCAAGGCGTCGACGTCCAGGGCGAGGCCCTCTCCAACGTCATCATCACGAAGCTACCGTTCGCCGTTCCGGATCGCCCGCTCGTCGAAGCCAGGGCCGAAGCGATCGAAGCGGCGGGCGGTGTGCCCTTCTTCGACTACCAAGTTCCGCAAGCGATCATCAAACTTAAACAAGGTTTCGGCCGGCTGATTCGGACTTCGTCCGACAAGGGCATGGTCGTCATTCTCGACCCCAGAGTCTTGACGAAGAGATATGGGCGGCTATTCTTGGAGGCATTGCCGGAATGCCGCCGATACATCGATGGTGAACTCGTGCGGACGAAAACGTGATGACCCCTATTTGAGACGAGCCCGTGCTGACGATCAACGGAGTAGAAATCCAAGACACATTCGCCGAAGCCTTTCCGATGAGCGCGGCAAGGTTGGTCGTCACCGCGGAAACAACATCGTGGGCCGAAATCGCGGTCCGCGAAGCCACCGGATACGCCGCCTCGGTGATCGGGTGCGACGCCGAGGCCGGAATCGAAAGGGAGTTGTCTTCCGAAGAAACTCCCGACGGACGCCCGGGGTATGGTCTGTTGCTCTTCGCCTTCAATCGGGATGCTCTGCAGAACGCTGCCATCAATCGCGTCGGCCAGTGCATACTGACCTGTCCGACGACGGCTTGTTACAACGGTTTGCCGATCGTGAAGGACAAGACGATTCAAATTGGCGGAAATCTACGCTTCTTCGGCGACGGCCATCAGTTCAGCAAAAAATTCGAAGGTCGTCGCTTCTGGCGAGTCCCGGTCATGGACGGCGAGTTCGTCTGCGAGGACGTCTTCGGGACCGTCAAAGGAGTCGCGGGCGGGAACTTTCTGATCCTTGGCGAAACCCAAAAAGCGGCGCTGTCGGCGGCGGAATCGGCGATCGCTGCGATGCGATCGATCCCAGGAATCATCATGCCTTTTCCGGGTGGAATCGTCCGCTCGGGGAGCAAGGTCGGCAGCAAATACAAGAAACTCAAGGCGAGCACGAACGACGCGTATTGTCCCACCTTGCGGGGCGTCGTCGAGTCGGCCTTGCCCGAAGGAGTGAACGCCGTTTACGAAATCGTAATCGACGGGATCGACCAACCGTCCGTCGAAACGGCGATCCGCGAAGGCGTTCGGGCCGCCTGTCAACCGGGCGTCGTGCAGATCACCGCGGGCAACTACGGCGGTAATCTGGGACCATTTCACCTGCACTTGCACGCCTTGTTGTCTTCCTGAAACTGCGGACACGATCGCATGGCTCAACAGCATCCGAAAGTCACGATACTCGGCGCCGGCCCGATTGGGCTCGAAGCGGCTCTCTATGCGAGAACGCTTGGTCTCGAAACCGTCGTCTACGAGAAGGGCCGTCTCGCCGAACACGTCCAACAATGGGGACACGTTCGGCTGTTCAGCCCATTCGAAATGAACGTGACGCCGCTCGGGCTCGCAGCCATCCGGAAAGACCGCAACAATATTCCCCTTCCCGAAAACGAGGCGTGCATTACTGGTCGAGAACATTTCGAACGCTATCTACTCCCACTCTCACAACGCCCTCTTCTGGCAGGTTGCACCAAGCTCGAGGCAACGGTCCTCGGAATCAGTCGTCGCGGCTTCCTGAAAGGTGATGGGCTCGGTTCGCCCGACCGGAGCCAGCAGCCATTTCGGATCTTAATCAACACGCCAGACGGAGAAAAAATCGAACAGGCCGACGTCGTGCTCGATTGCACTGGGACATATTCGCAGCCGCGTTATCTGGGCGATGGTGGATTGCCAGCCATCGGAGAATTGTCGTGTAGATCACAGATTCGCTCTCACCTCGAAGATATCTTGGGAGCAGATCGTGAGACCTACGCGGGCAAACGAACGCTCGTCGTCGGTGGCGGTTATTCCGCAGCGACTTCGATTCGATCGCTCGCAAAACTCGCCCTTAAGGTTCCGAACACCGAGGTAATTTGGCTCACTCGAACAACACGATCCGAACCGCTTTTGCGATATCCCGACGATCCATTGCACGAACGCGATGCCCTCGCCAAAGACGTCAATGCCCTCGTGAGCGGAGAGCGACCTCCCGTGAACATCCATCGCGGCTCCACCGTAGAAGCCATCAAACGCCATTCGACGACCAACAAATTTTCCGTCCTGGTGCGGAACTCCGAGGGGCACGAAACGTTCATCGTGGATAACATCGTCGCCAACGTCGGATACACTCCGAATAATGAACTTTATCGCGAACTGCAAGTTCATGAATGTTATGCGTCGTTCGGACCCATGAAGCTCGCCGCAGCGATGCTCGGAGGCAGCGGAGGCGATTGCCTCCAACAAACGAGCCACGGCGCCGATACACTCCGGAATCCCGAGCCGAACTTCTATATCCTCGGTTCCAAGAGTTATGGACGAAATTCTAATTTCTTGTTGCGAGTGGGATTCGACCAAGTCCGCGATGTATTTCGAATGATAATGAATGAACCGGAACTTGATCTTTACGCCAATCCAACATAATTAGCTCGCCCGCACCAAGAGATAAATATATATATTTTCATGCCGATTCCTCTTCCCATCGTTGATTATCCAGCTCCCGAAGTCTCGTTGACGTCTCTCGACAGTTTATGGTTCCAAGTCGGTGGCACAGTTTGTAATTTGACGTGCCATCACTGCTTCATCAGTTGCAGTCCCCACAACCATACCTTTGAGTTCCTGGACCTCACAACTGTTCGGCGATACCTCGACGAATCTATAGAACTGGGCGTCAAAGAATACTATTTCACAGGCGGCGAACCGTTCCTCAATCGTGACATGGTTCCGATTCTGGAGTTAACATTGGAATACGGTCCGGCAACAGTCCTCACGAACGGAACGGTCTTCAAAGACGAATGGTTAAAGCGATTACGGGCCGCCGAAGAGAAGTCCACATACAGCCTGGAGTTCCGCGTTTCGATCGACGGATTCACTCCCGAGCAGAATGATCCTGTCCGTGGCGAAGGAACTTTCGAACGTGCCACGCATGGCGTCCGCCAACTCGTGCGATTTGGATTTTTACCAATCATCACTGCGACATTGACGAACGACGACCAAGACGCACTGGATCTCGTTCGTGGTTTCATCCAAACACTCAAGGCCAACGGGTATGACCGTCCTCGTTTGAAAATATTGCCAACGTTACGGATCGGTGCCGAGCAAGAACGCCAACGTGGTTATCATGACGAAGAACGCATCACTCCCAAGATGATGGAGAACTATGATCCGTCGAACTTAGTGTGCAACTATTCTCGCATAATCACGAATCGCGGCGTAGCCGTCTGCCCAATCTTGATAGAAGCACCAGACGCCCACCTGGGCACGACACTTCGCGAAGCCATGAAGCCGTTCGGCTTGCGACATCATGCCTGTTATACGTGCTATCAATATGGTGCGATTTGTTCGAACGTTTCGAGCCTTCCGGAAGAGTTTAAGGATTTGTAGCGATTATTGGCGAGATAGTGATTTGGTGTAGGTTTGGGCAAGCACAGTCAAGGCACACCACGGCTTCGGTGTGCTTGACAAAAACTTACGAAAGATTCAACCATTGTTGCAAATTTGGTTTGATTGGTGGACACGGTAAACGCCTCAATTTCACTTCCGAATGACATATAGAGTCATCTGAAGCATTGCTGTCTGATCCTCCAGGCGAATGGTGACGGCTCGTTTTCCCTGGATGTCTCCTGACAATGCGTTGACATTAATTCGCACGGCGAGGGTGAGCGACGTTTGGACAAAGCTCCATTCTCGATTGGAGGCATCCCGGCTGATCCGAAAATAGACGACGTCTTCACTCGTCGGTAAAACGCGAGGGGGATTGGCCACGTGCGAAAAATGCAAGCCTTCCTGAGCCAACCGAAAGATCGTGTCGGCGCGTTCCGCACTGCCGATCTTCATGTTGAGCTGGCCGCCTTGACCCAGCAGATCGACAACACGTGCCGAGTTGAGTTTACTCTTCACGCCAATGTACAAGTCCCGACCGGGTTCCAACCACGCCGGTTCCAGGTCAGCCTGGAGGCCAGCACCAATCCCGACGAAACCACGGTGTCTGTACTCCGGTTCGACGAATGAATCCAGGTATCCATCGATGATCCGCTTCAGAGCATGGAGACATCCGCCCAGGTCGTCGTGGTCGTAATGCGGCAGCGGCGGAGGTCGACGTTCGGAGCCGAAGATCGCCAGCTTCCCGACGACCCGACAAAGCTCGGTGTACAGCCACAACGGATGCACTCCCGGGATCGATCGAAACTGGTCGAGAGTGGTTGCGGCTTGATTGAGTTCGTGCAGTTGGAAAAGCGTCTGCTGGTGTCCCTCTCCCTCCGTGTCGAACGAAATCCCTTCGCCGACTAACCTGCCTGCCAGCAATTCAATTTTTGTGCTCAACCGTTCGCACAAATTGTGAAGAATTTGAAAATGTAAGGGCTCCCACGCGTCGCACGCCAGCACCGGTGGGAAGAACTCGGTCTCGAGTTCCGGCGTCGCGTTGGCATCGGCAGAAAGTTTGAATCGACCGACGGGTAGAACTTCGTAACCTCGCGTGTCGCGTGGAGTGACCAACAATTGAACGTTGAGTTGACGCACCTGAATGGGCTGGGCGTTGATGCCAGTATTTTCGTCCGTCATCTCTTGGGTCGTCACACGATACCGCGTCTGGGTGTCGTCTGGATTTTCCTGGAGATTCGGTTGTCCAGAGCGAAGAGTGGGGACGGCCAGAAACGCCGTGACGGTGCTTGCCTTTTGAAAGGATGGGGTCAGGTCGACAGGATTGAGTTTCCCTTCCTCCGGGATGTTGATGATGGTTCCGTCACGGAGGCGGGCCTGGACGCGCCGCACGACGCACCGGAAGTTGGTCAACGCATCGCGGTCAATCTCGACAGTTCGAATGCCCCACCCATATTGCAAGTCCCACCGATTCCCTTGCGTTGCCGAGAACGCCCAATACCGTTGGGCCATCTGGAAATGTTGAGGGCGGAGAAACATGCCCTCGTGCCAGTGAACAGCTTGATTTTTCACAACTCTGAAATCTCTTCCTGGGGTCAGATCTTCCACACCTTGTTATATATCCGAAAGCGGAAGTTGAGGGCCGATTTTGATGCAAGGACGGTCAACGCCACATCGGTTTCTTGGGACTTTGTCCCAAGCTATCAAAGTGTGTAGTCCCATCAGGACTTTTTTGAGTCATGAAATGACAAGGAAATTATATCTTGGGACAAAGTCCCAAGTCCCCAACAGGGACGTGCAGCACATTTGGATCAAGACAATCGCTCGAGACAGAATTTTCCCAAAATCATTAATTTGTCTATATTCCCATACTGGTATTCTCGCGACTTCGCAATATGATGATTCGAAACAGACTATCAACTTGGGTTTGTTGTATCGAGTCCCTTTTCCAGTGCCCTCCGCGGGACAAAGTTTCGCGAGGAGGACTCTCGAACCATGCGCGTCAGACGTTTCGGTTATTTGTCAAAGTCGCTACGTTCCAAGTCTCCTCGAGAGAATTTCGCTCGCTACCCTTTTCCAAAATCCCAAGGTCCTGCTTGTTGTAGGAACACCGGTTGTTCGGAGAATTCGCGAAGGTCAGGCAATTTTTCGTCGATAAACCTAATGCCTACTCGCGCTTCTTGAGATTCAGAACAAGTTCGTGTGTTCGACTGAGACGGACCCTGCGTGGAACAGTTTCTGAAACAGAACACTTCCTTGAGTCTGCCACTTATTTGGAGAGGACACCATGGGAATTAGCCGCTTGTTGAGCACTCTGATCAACGCGAACAAAACTTCGAAAAAATCGCCGAGGCAAGAGCCGCGCCGAAGTCCTCTCCATCTCGAACCTCTGGAGGACCGCACGGTTCCGGCGTTCGTTGGCCGATTCTTTTTCGGCTCGGAGTTCTCGCCCCTGACCGTCAGCTTTACGGAAACGACCCCCGGCAACGACCTTCTCGTTTTCTCCCAGGACGAAAACGGACTGTTGATGCACAACCGGTTCGACGCCGGTGATCCAGGTTTTGAGAGCCCTCTGGATATGGACAGCACCATCCAGGGTGTGCAGTCCGTGAGGGCGGATGCTGTCGATCTCCTCCTGATCGACGGTGGTGTGGGTCAGGACACCGTCACTCTCAACGTGACCTTCGCCGACACTTCTGCCGTGGACATTCAACTCGCCCAGGGCCTGGGCACCATCAACCTGAATGTCCCCGTGGGCTCGGACACTCTCAGCGGCAACGGTGCCATCGTGAACGTGGCTTCGGGTGCGGTCATTCAGGAGGGGATCGAACTGGCGGGCACGAATGCGACGGTCAACGCAGCGGCAGGGACATTCATTGAGGCGGTCGACATCGACGTCGAGGGCCTGACACTCAACGGCCAGGGAGTGGGAGCCACGACCGTTACGGCTGGCTCTACCGAGATCGGCATCACCATCCGAGCGGACGACGTGACCGTCCAAAACTTGACCGTCCAAGACTCGACCACTGGTATCTTCTCGCCAGGTGCTAACCTGACCTTAGAGAACGTCCAAAGCCGCAACAACCTGGGGGACGGTCTGTTTGCAACGGGTTTCGGAACAATCAACGTTTTGGACAGTTCGTTCCTAACCAACGGCGGTGCCGGCATTGAGTTCGAAGCCGCTGGAGACGTTGTTCTCACCAACGTGACAGCTACCGCCAATGCCTCTAATGGACTGTCCGTGGACATTTCCCCTCGCATTTCCATTGGCGCGAATTCCATATCCATCATGGGTGGGAATTTCAGCGGCAACATCGAGGATGGCCTCTACCTAAACGCCATCACCTCCGGCGTCGCGATCACCGGTGCCGCGACGATCAACACTAAAATGAGAAA
>CAYYUU010000303.1:0-7887 GCA_964474955.1 uncultured Alcaligenaceae bacterium
TCCGAATGTCGTTGTAAGGTTTGCTTTTTTCAGAAAACCTTTCGATTTTTGTCTAGCGTTCCCTGCCCATCGAGTAGGCCGCTTTTTACTTGATATTACTTGTGGTTGTTGGCCAAAATCGTTACTGACAACACCTCTGACTGGAGGGTAGTAACCGCGTTTCTTATTTCCACACTTAGGATGGCCGTGGAACTTATTTCCCCGGCGATCCTTGGATCACCATCGGGAAGAAATCTTTATTCAAAAAATGTGACCAAAAATGGCCAAAACGGAAAATTCTGTTGATGAGCTGTTGGAGAGACTCGGGAGGGGCGAAGAAGACGCCGCCGTGGAATTATTTAACCGTTTCGCCAAGCGGCTCCTCGGGCTGGCGAAAAGTCGAATGGCTGCGAAGCTCCAGCAAAAGGTCGATCCCGAGGACGTCGTCCAGTCGGTCTTCCGGAGCTTCTTCTCGCGTCAGACGGCCGGCGAGTTCGACATCCGCAACGAAGACGGTCTGTGGGGCTTGCTCGCCGTCATCACCGTTCGCAAGTGCACCAACGTGCGTCTACGTTACGGCCGCAAGGGCAGAGACATCCACCTGGAAGTCGGGCAACCGACCGGCGAGGACAGTTCGCATGCGAGCTGGGAGGCGCTGGCCCGGGAACCTTCGCCGGAGCAGGCCGTCGTCATCGACGACCTATTGCAGCAGCTGTTGTCGTCTTTCAACGAACGGGAAAAGCGAATCATCGAACTGAGCCTGCAAGGCAAGAGTCAGGCCGAAATCAGCAACGAGATTGGACGAGCCGAACGAACCGTCCGCCGGACCGTTGATCACTTCCGCCACAAACTCGAGCAGGCCCTCAACGGGGAATGATTGTCGCGAAGTCCTTGGCTTCGCGGCGGAGGTATTCGTGATGCGACCGGAAGACCAATCCCAGTGGCGCTCGTCCGTGGAATCCGTGATCGAGCAGTTCGAAGACGCCTGGATTGCTGGCGAGCGTCCTCGGATCGAAGACTTTTTGCTGACGCAAGAAGGCGACTCGGTCAGGTTGCTCCTCGAACTGGTCCATACCGACCTGGAGTACCGCCTCAAGCGTGGTGAGTCGGCCCGTGTGGAAGAATACCTGGAG
The DNA here is from genome assembly GCA_964474955.1 of uncultured Alcaligenaceae bacterium. GTDB lineage: Bacteria > Planctomycetota > Planctomycetia > Gemmatales > Gemmataceae > CAYRFQ01. Next base: position 1,113 of record CAYYUU010000303.1, read on the forward strand.
CGTTTCCCTGCCCTGCAGGCCGAAACCCATTCTGTGATTGAACTGATCCTCGCGGAGTACCATTTCCGCCGTAGCCGCGAGCACGACCTGAGCAGCGACGAATACTTTCGTCGATTCTCGCAGTACGGTCCCCAACTCGCCGGTTCACCGCTCGTGCAGGCGGAAGAGACGGACATCACCCCGACGGACGGCGTCGCGCAGACAACGACCTTGCCCGACCACGTCGGCCGCTATCGTATCGGCTGGCAGATCGGTCGCGGCGGCATGGGTACGGTCCTGCGGGTCTTCGACGTCGACTTCGAACGACCGCTCGCGATGAAGATTTTGCGAGAAGATCTCCTCGGCGACGCCCATTTGGAATCTCGTTTTTTGGAAGAAGCCCAGATCAGTGGCGGCCTGCAACACCCCGGCATTGCCCCTCTCCACGAACTTGGCAAATTGCCGGATCAGCGGCCCTTCTTCACGATGAAACTGATCGAAGGCCAGACGCTCGCCGAATTGTTGCGGAAGCGCGAAAGCCCCTCGGAGGAGTTGCCGCGTTTCTTAGGCATCTTCGAGCAAATCTGCCAGGCCATCGGCTACGCACACTCGCAGCGCATCCTCCACCGCGACCTAAAGCCGGCGAACATCATGGTCGGTGCCTTCGGCGAGGTGCAGGTCATGGACTGGGGACTCGCCAAGCGGCTTGTTGACAGACCTGTTGAGGGCGCCCCCAAGCAAACAAACGGTATCGCCTTCACAGAAACTTCGCGGCATCCGCGGGAACAAGACCTCCAGGAGTCCCACACGCCGCGACCGGGCATGACGCCCCACGATTACCGCACGCGTGCGGGGGAAATCATAGGGACCCCGGCCTTCCTATCGCCGGAACAGGCCCGAGGCGACGTCGACCAGATCGATCCGCGTAGTGACGTCTTCGGCCTTGGCGCGATCTTGTGCATGATCCTCACCGGCAAGCCGCCGTACCAGACCCTTTCCGTCGCCGAGATGATCGCCCGGGTTATCGACGGCGACCTCACCGAGGCCCACCAACGGCTCGACCAAAGTGGCGTGGACCAAGAGTTGATCCAACTCGCCAAACAGTGCCTGGCGGCGGACAAATGGGATCGCCCCAAGGACGGCAGCGCCGTTGCCCGAGCCATCGCCGACTACCAGAGCAAGTTGCAAGAGCGACTGCGACAAACGGAACTCGCGCGGGCCCAAACCGAAGTCAAAGTCGCCGAGGAACGCAAGCGGCGGCACGTGACGGTCGGATTTTTTGTGACGATGTTCCTTTTGCTCCTGGGAGCGACCGGCGGAGGCTTTGCCTACCAGCACCTGCGGCACCAAAGGGCACTGGAGGCGCAAACACAACAACAGCAAGACGACCGAGACTTTTCCAACGTCGTTGCCGAACTCCGCAACACGCGAATCCGGGCCGAGAATCTCCTGCATTACTTATCGGCCCAGGAACCGGTGATCAACCAGGCCCGCGACATTCGCAAACGCTTGCAGGACCTTTTGGTCCGCGAAGAACGTCCCGTCTCCGCACGTCTGCAGGAGCAAGCACGCGAGGAGATCGAACGACTCGCAGCCCTTGAGAAAGACAGGACACTGTTCCTGGGCGTAGAAAGATTTAACGAAAGGGCCGCAAACGTCGCTGACCTTCTATCAGAAGAAGAATATGCCAAGCTAATGGCGGACCTCAGAGAAGACTTGAGCGATTACGGCTTTTTCAAGCTCTCGGAGCCAATCGATCGGGTCGTCTCGCAAATCCGCTCGCGGCCCAAAATCATCCAGCAACAACTCACGTTACTGTTGGACTCCCGGCTGGCTCACCGCGACTCCAAGCCGCAAGAGGTTCGGTGGTGTGCGAAAGTCCTCGCCGAGGTCGACCCCGACCCGTTCCGCGACAAAGTCCGCAAGTGCATCGCCAATCAAGACAGGCTGGCCTTCTCGAAACTGGCGCACAAACTTTCGTTGGTGCGAGAAACCCCCACGTTCCTCGAGAGCGTCATGCGGTGGTATCAGCCCAAGGATAAAACCAGGCAGCTAAATTTCCTCCGCTCGGCACGCGAACACTACCCCAACGACTTTTGGCTGAACATGCGCCTGGGCATCACTTTGATTGGTGCTTTTCCGACGCACTTCGATCGCCCCTTGAGCCAAAGCCGTCGAGCCGAACTGCAAGAGGCCTCCACGTACCTCACTGCGGCGACGGCCATACGCCCAAAAAATTACCTGGCCCACACGACTCGCGGGGCCGTATTCCACCGCCTCGGCCAGTACTCTTACGCCGAGGCGGCTTACGTGAAGGCGAGCGGCTGCCAGGTCGAGCCAAATATCGCGCCGACAATGCTCAGCCAACTCTACTGCGACCAACACCGCTGGGACGACGCCATCCAGTTGATCCACAAGGCTATCCAGGCGAAGCTACAATCCCCAGAACTTTATTACAACCTCGGGGTGGCTTGGGCTGGAAAAAAAGAATGGGACAAGGCCATTGATGCGTATCGGAAAGCCTTAGACTTCGAACGGAAGTTCCCTCCCGCCTACGCAAACCTTGGTGCCTCGCTGGCGCAGAAAGGCCAATACGAGGAAGCGGAAAAGTGGCTCAACAAGGCCGTCGAGATGGATGACAACTTGCCTGAGGCCCATGCCACACTCTGTGGCATCTACCTGACGAGGAAAGACTTTCGCGAAGCCGAAAAGCACGGCCAGAAGGCCGTCAAGTTAAACCCGGACCACCCCGGCTTCCGCTATAACCTGGGACAAGCTCTTGTGCACCAGCGTTTCAAGGCGAAGCAGGCCGTGGCGGAGTTTCAGAAATGTGTGCAGCTTGAGCCGAACAACTCCAAGGCCCACACGCTCCTCGGCAGCGCCCTGGTGGTGCAACAAGATTTCGCCGGTGCCGCCAAAGCCTACTCCAACGCCATCCAAGCCGACCCCAAAAATCTCCAAGCCTATTATGGCTTGAGTGGTGCCCTGGGCAATCAAAAGAAATACAAGGAGACCTTTGCCGTCTGTCGAGAGGCCCTGAAGATCGACTCGAATTATGCCGAGATTCACTTCCAACTCGGCAACGTCTGGCACGCCCTGCGGGACTTTCCGAAGGCTGAGAAGGCCTTCGAGAAAGCGATCGCTTGCAAGGCCAACTACGGCGACGCTCACGCAAGGCTCGTCCTCGTGTATCGCGACCAGGGGCAATTTCAAAAGGCCCTGACACTGCTGCAAAAAATGAGCAAGATGGATTTCGGCGTCGCGGGATCTCAGAAGACGATCTCGGGTTGGATCCGCGAATGCCAGGAATTCGTTCGGCTCGACGAGAAGTTGTCAAAAATTCTTGAGGGCAAGGTCGAGGCCACCAAAACCGAGGCCGTCCAACTCGCGGCGATGTGTCAGCTCTACAAGTCAATGCCCCGCGCAGCGGTTCGGTTCTACGAACAGGCATTTCGAGAGCAACCCCAACTCCTCAAGTCATTTCCGTTGCCCCACCGATATAATGCCGCCTGCGCCGCAGTGCAAGCGACCGAAGGAAAGGGCAAGGACACGGCCTCGATCTCCGGGAAAGAGAAATCGCAACTGCGAAAGAAGGCCCTGAAATGGTTGCAGGCGGAACTCCAACTTTTGCAAACACAAAAGTCGAACTGGCTGGCGCGTACGACGATCACTCAGAAATTACAACACATGAAACAGGACCCGGACCTCAAAACGGTTCGCGGGGCCGAAGCGATCAAACAATTGCCCAGCGACGAACGGCAGGAGTGGGAGCGGTTCTGGTCTGACTCGGAGAGGTTGTTACGGAGTTTGTCGGATGGTCATTCACACCAGCCCGAAACGGGAGCGAGGGACAAAGAGCGCGAGCGTGAATCAATGCTTTAGCCGTTTTGGTTCTTCGACTCCGCGAACTGCAGTACGTCCAAGTCGTCCGAGATCGGAACTTCGAACCACCGAAGCCCTCAAAACCGGCGGTGTTTCCAACAAAACATTCTTGAGTCCGTCAACCCGAGAAAGTTCAGAAACGGCATTCATCTTGGTGGTAGACACACACGACAAGCCCGACACCCTTTCTTCTTCGCCTCTTCGAGCGTCATTCGGATCTTGCCTTTCTTGACGTAGCGGCACCCGGCGCGATGATACGTTTTGCTGCTCCGGGTTCGGTACACGATAACCTCTCTCGCTCCGCCCCAGAGCCCCCGACCCGCTTTGCGAGCACGCCTTTGGTAGTCGAGAAACATCTTCGTATATTGGAACGGAACGTTGGTGTAGACCTGACCGTAGCCCTGGCGGACAATCTCACAGTTCACGAACAAGCCATCAGGCACGCGATGGACATATGCCAGAAGTCGGCGATATTTGTCCGTCGTTGGTTTGGTCCCGTCGTACTTGAGCCAGACGGATTCGCCTTTGAGCAAATTCTTGGTGAACTGGCTAGCTTCGCGGCCGTAGAACTGAACCTTCTTTGTCGGATGAACGGTCTCGGGCGTATCGACGCCAATCAAGCGAACTCGCACGTCCTTGCCGTCCTTCGAAATGATGATCGTATCGCCATCGACGACGCGCACGACGCGATAACTCTTCGACTTGCTGAAGTCATGTTTCGGATACGCAGGCGGAGTCTTTCGCTCCCCGACCTGCCAACTGTGAACGAATATCCCACCGCAAAGAAACAGCACCACAACCAAAGACGATCGTTTCATCAGTAGCCCTCCTTTGGCGTCCATCATAAGGAAAGTTGCTGTCCAATGCAAAACCTTGGTGGCGACACCCCAGTGCTCCGTTTTTCTCCCTGTGAACGTAGACTAACCCGAGAGTGACCTGAGCCAGGGGGCAAAGGACTCAGGCAAGACGCCATCGCGAGAGATTCCTGCGTTCCGTCGACGTCTTCGATGAGCCAAGGCCCCTCGCGTGGACGAACTCAAAGAAAGTGAAATCAGAAAAGTGCGTGCAAGTTGAGGAAGAAATGGCAACGAAGATGGGTGGTCAAGGAACGAAGCGACAATAGCACTCCGTCGCCCCTCGCCAGCTTCATCGCAAGCCGATCGGTCAAGCCAGTGCCGGTTGCTTGCGGTTCAAAAACCACTGGTCGACGACTACGTTTCGACAAAACCACCGCGACCGCATCAGTCTGTGGGCCAAAAATCGATTCAGGCCTGACGGAATCAGGTCGAGCCAGGAGCGTTGGAGTTTTTGGCCAAAACGTTGGATCATCTGCGTTTCGTAAGGACGCAAATCTTGCTCGGTACGCCCTTGAGAAGTGAGAAGCGTATCGGCAGCCAGCAACCCCGACTCGATAGCAGGCCGGATGCCCTCTCCGCTTTGAGCATAGGCCACGCCGGTCGCGTCCCCGATCAGTAACACTCCGTCGTCGATCAACTTTCGGTGCGAGTGTGGGTAGAGCAAGTACGCGTGACCCAACAATTTTTTGGGCGTGTCTTCGGGAATTTTGCCCTTGGCCTTGAGCAACGTGCAAAACTCCGCGACGTGGGAGGAGAGTTCATCCTTGTCTTCCCGACCGAGTCCCACGTTCAAATACTCGCCCTTTCGGTAGTACCAACCATACCCCTTGAGATCCTGGCAGAAGTAGAGATACGGGATTCCCGGCTCGATGGGACACGCGGCCATCTGAGCTTCGGTCATCTGGTATTCGATTTCTTGGGCGGTGACGGCGATTTCGGATTGTCCCGGTTTGGCTCCCAGGTGACGGGCCACAGGACAAAAGTGCCCACCTGCACCGACAACCATCGGCGTTTCGATCCGGCCATTGACACGCCAACGGTCGTTGAGCCTTTGCAGTTCCTTGAGGGGTTCGCCGAGAAACAAACGGGCGCCCGATTTTTCCAGTATGTAGTGATCGAATTCACAACGGCGGATGCCGTAACTAATCGGCTGGCCGTAGCGGACCAGTGTTTCTGGCCCGTTCATCATCGCCACGGAAAAAGCCGTGATCGGTTCGAGTGTCCGGGTCGCGCCGTAATCTTGCAAGTCGAGAGCGAGTTCGTCAACCACTTGTGGGGTAATCCAACCGGCGCAGGTCTTGTCGCGAGGGAACGTTTTGCGATCCAGAACGATGACGTCGAGACCTCCCGCCCGAAGCCGTCCTGCGCAAGCCGCTCCGGCTGGCCCGCCTCCGACAATCAAGACATCGCAGCTCAGCAAAGGACGTCTCCTTGTCGATAAATGTCTTGTCGAGTCCAGGGGATGTCGTTGTTCTCGGCCTTGGCAAAGACCACCTGGAACAATTGCATCAGGCCACAATCAAATGCCGCCATTGACGAAATCAAGTAAAGTCGCCACGTCCGGACAAAGGCTTCGGGAAGTTGCAAACGGCCATCGGTCACGGCCTCGTCGAACCGCACCAGCCAATGCTCGAGCGTCTTGGCATAGTGCAACCGAATGTTCTCGACATCCAAAACCGAGAAGTTCCAAGGCTCGAGGACGTCCAGCATCTCCCGCAAGGCTGGGATGTAGGAGCCCGGAAAGATACGCTGTTCCATCCACGGGCTCATCGGGGAGGCGAAGTTGCGACCGATGGAATGGATCAGCCCCAGTCCGCCGGACTTGAGCGTGCGAGCAACGACCGCCCCGAGTTCTCGAAAATTTTTCAACCCTACGTGTTCGAGCATGCCGACCGACACGAAGGCGTCGCATTCGCCTCGGATGTTCCGGTAGTCGTCGTCGATGAAATCGACGCGGTCCGACAACCCCATTTCTTTGGCCCGTTGGCGTGCATAGGCGAGTTGTTCTTGGGAAATGTTGTAGGCCCGGACGTGGACGCCGTATCGACTGGCCATGT
>CAYYUU010000304.1:0-7880 GCA_964474955.1 uncultured Alcaligenaceae bacterium
CACATCTACTAGACGCTCGCGGTGGTGGCTCATGCCCACAGTGACGAGAAAGATTTGCGGGGATGTTACGAGAAGGCGTGTCGGCGGGTCGATGGGCTCGTGCGGAAACTCCAGACTCAACGTGTTGAATTGCCCTTGAACGACATCGCCGCCGCAGGGGACGTGTCGCTCCAATACACCTCGAACTACACACAAGCAGAATTCGAAGCTCACGTCGAAAAATGCCGCGAGTACATCCGAGCCGGTGACATCTTCCAGGTCGTATTGAGCCAGCGATTCGAAGTGCCAATCAAGGCTTCGCCGTTTGACATCTATCGAACGCTGCGAGTCGTAAACCCGAGCCCCTTCATGTTCCATTTGAAGGTGGGTTCGTTTTATTTGGTCGGCAGTTCGCCCGAAATCATGGTGCGAGTTGAGGGCGACCACATCACGATTCGCCCACTCGCGGGGACTCGTCCTCGCGGCAAGACCGACCAGGAAGACGAACGACTCGCCGCCGAATTACTCGGTGACGCCAAGGAACGTGCCGAACACATCATGCTTGTCGACCTCGGACGAAACGACGTTGGCCGCGTCGCACGGTTCAACACTGTCCAACTTTCCGACGTCATGGTCGTCGAACGATACAGTCACGTCATGCACATCTGCAGCAACGTGACCGGCCAACTTCGACCCGACAAAACGGCCTTCGATGCTTTGTGGTCATGCTTGCCAGCTGGAACGCTCAGCGGCGCTCCGAAAGTTCGGGCGATGGAGATCATCGACGAACTCGAACCACACCGACGCGGGCCATATGGTGGAGCCGTCGGTTACATCGACTTCAGCGGAAATATGGATACGTGTATCGCTCTGCGGACTCTCGTGTTGAAAGACAACAAAGCCTACATTCAAGCTGGAGCAGGACTTGTCTATGACAGCGTGCCGACGAGCGAATATCAAGAGACGCTCAACAAGGCGATGGGGATGTTACGGGCGCTGGAAATCGCCGAGAAACATAGCCAAACGTAGCAAGCACTCTTGGAACGCGAAATAAGTGGGCTTTCTCAAACGCGACGCGTATTCCTCTGACCGCCACGGCGAATGAAAGCCTTCTTGTTTGTGCCCTTTCACAGTGCGAACAGTGACTCTCCCAAAACGCAATTCTTCTTTCGCCGACTCCCCCACAGTTGGGAAAAGAGACCTGTTGCCCTTTCCAATCCACGGGCCTCGGGACCGAATCTCGATTCCGTCCTTCTTGGTTGTGGACCGTCCATCTCGTCTCGAGTACGATGACAAACAGGATCGCAGAAGTAACATCTTGTTCGATAACTCTCGACATCCATCGTCCGGAGACTTCGATGAATACCCGTTCATTTGCCCGATTGATCATCGCCGTAGCAGTTGGCATTCTCGGCAGCGCGAGCTTGAGCCTCGGCCAGACCGATGACCCGGTCCAACGAGCTGAGGAGTTGGAGAAGAAGCTCAAAGAAGTAGAGCAGAAGATCGAGCAACTTCAGACGCAAGAGAAAGACCTGCGCGCCAAAGTAGAGGCAGCCAGGAAGAAGGCCGAGGAATTTCAAAAACAATTCGTGAAAGTCGAGATCCGGGGAACGATCACCCCGACCAATCCGTCTTTATTGAGCGTGGGCGGTGCAGGAGAAAAGATGTGGTACGTCTCGTCTCGCGGGATGAAATGGCGTCTCGTCATTGCCGAGAAGGACGAAAAACTCTCTGCCAAACTCAAGGAATTCCAAGACAAGGCTGTCCTCGTCGTTGGCCGATTGACCCAGAAAAAACTCGGCGGGACGAGAGCGGCGCCCACTCCGCTCGTCATCGTCGAATCGGTTTCTCCCGCCGAGAAACAAACTGGGACGAAAGGCACACCGACCAAAGGCACCTCCGATAACAAGACCAAATCAAATTCGAAAACCAAAGACAAATCAACTTCCAAAGGCAAATCGAAGTCCTAAACCCCATCTCAAGGAGACCCCAATGCGCGTCGGACGTAATCCCATTTGGAACCTAACTTTTCTGGTACTTCTCGCCATTGGCTGGACCTGCGTTGCCCCGTCGAAAGCGACGGCCCAGGCCGAAACGGAGAAAACCAAGAAGCTCAAAAAAGAGCTGGAAGACCTGCAAAAGAAGGTCGAGGAATTGAAAAAGAAGGAAGCAACCCTGGCCGCCGAAATCGCAGAGATGAACAAGCAATACGCCAAAGTCGAGATTCGCGGTATTCTGGTCGAGCAAACTGTCAACCGCCCGCGGATTCCTGGAGGCGGCGTTGTTCGACGACCGAGTTTGGGCGTGAAAACTCGTGGAGATTTCTATCGCCTGAAGTGGAAAGACAAAGACGCCCAGAAGAACGCCAGCAAATACATCGGCAAGGCCGTAGTTCTCAAAGGAACCCTCGTTCGAGTTACCACTCGGTTCCAGGCTGGCTTCGTTGCGCCAGGATTCCCAGGAGGACCAGGGCCTGGTGGGCCAGCTTACCACGTCGTCTCGCACCCCGGCATTCAGGTCGAGTCGATTAGCGAAGTTGCTGGTGGTGAGGCTGGTCCTGGGGTTCCTCCCGGTGGTGCCGGAGGAGACGGCGCGAAAAAGAAAGCGAAAAAGGGAACTGGTGCCCCGGGCGCCCTTCCAGGTTTCGGAAGCGGTTTGTAAGAAACGCCCGGTTGTTTTCCGTAGGACAGGTTGCAAAACTGTCCTACGAAATCACTCAAATCCAGATCTCGGGAACTTACTTCGCCTTCCCCTTCACTTTCGGCAAAACATTCCGGTCAATATCCGCTTCGGTCTTCGTGGCCGGAATGTTGCCATACAGTTCCCAATACTCGATGTGCTGAGCACTCTCACCTCTGTTGAGAGCCCGCATCGGGCCGAGCGATTCGATTTCAAGCATGTCCTTGTCGGTCCAAGTCTCGAAGTTACAGCCAAGATCGGGATAGTTGCCATTTTTCTTCGGCGCTGGAATCCGCTTCACAAACAAATTCCCATCCACCAAATACGCCATCCACCTCAGCATGTGCAGGAGCCCAAACTTCAAGGGTTTCTTGGCACCCGGTTGTTGCTTGACGGTGATGTATTTTTTTCCGAACTTCACGCGGGGATCGCCGAACTGGTAGAACGGCCAGTAAACGACACGAACCCTCGGCCAGTAGTCGCTATCTTTCTTGGCGTTTTCGGGTGGCCCAGGATGTGGGCTCGTTTTGGGCAGCGGAATGATTTCCAATCCGCCCGGAGCCATGACGCTCAAACACCAAGGAGCGACGCGAACGGGAGGTTGCTTTCCTGCGCCGATACCTTTGATGTTCTTGATCCGATGAACGACCTTGACCTTGGTGCCTTTGGGAGCAAGGTGAACTTCGATCTCTTTTTGGATATCATATTTCTTTTCTGGAGGTGGGGTGAAACGAACGGCTGACTTGCCGATGACCTTATACTTGACGGGATTATTGTCAGGAAAATATGTCCGCGTCTTGTCTTCGGGGGCTGTCCAAAGACGGTGGCCACCTCGGATCTGCCACTTCTTTTCGCCCGTCTTGCCGAGTTGATCTTTGTATTCGTGAAAGACGTTCTTGCCACCGGGGAGGCGATAACTAATGATCCGTGGCCCGACATCGAGCGTCACGATCAACTCGACGTCGCCATTCGTGATGAACAAGTTTTTTTTCCACCCTTTATATTCGATCACCTTGAAAGTGATCTTGTTGTCTTGGGCGGAAGATTGGGTTGGGGACCAGACGAACAAAACAGCAGCGCACAACAACACAATGCGCAGCCACAGACTTTGGGCCTTCATCAACATTCTCACGGCTTTTCCTCTCATGGTGACTTCGACACACTTCCCTCAATCAACACAAGGAACATACACGCCGATCTCGGAGAACGACTTTCGGCACTCGGCCAAAGCGTGTTCTGATTTTGCGATTTCCGAGAGCCATCGTGCCTCTTGTTGGCTGAGATCCATCCACCATGAATACCGTTTGTTTTGCAGCCGTTCAAATACCATCTTGATAAAAGTCCGTTGGTCGTCGCTCATTCCCCAATTGTCTTGCCACTCGTCCAATGCTTCGTCGTGATCTCGAAGATGATTTCGGAGGATGTACCCACCGTGGTCCATCATCTCTTGCCAGGGAACCGCGGAGACAAGTTGTTCACCGTCATTCCAAAACACGGCACTGACCAGGGTGATGGTCTCGCCGTAATGATCTTCCAATCGGTACCGTAACGTGAATTGTTGGGAGATCACGCGATGGACGTCGGGCATCCCCTGGAAAAAATGCTCTTGGTTCTCCACGAGCCAGTCGGGTTCGTAGTCGCAAGTGTAGTCGTACAAACATCCCACAACGCCATTTTTGAAGAACGTAACGGCACCCGATGTCCCGCATGAGTTGTTCACCTGGAAGTCGTCGCCCGTCCAACCTTGCGAATAACCTGTGCACGTTGTTTGCATCGTCGCGTGCACGACGGAGGCGAGAATCGCCCCCGTCCGTAATCGCTCGACCGTCGGTGTTGCGTTCGTCATGATAGGTTGCAAAGTTAGTGGTGGGTGCTTTCGGCTAAGCCGCCTCCGTGCCCGAGTCCGCCGTGACGGCTTCGTCTTCGCTTTCGCTTTCTTGGACAGGATCATCATCCTTGGGCAAGTCCTTGCTGCCCACGAGGGTCAAGTTCAGGCCGACCTGGACGGCCACGCGAACGCCACCGATTTCGACTTTGATTTTTCCGTTGACGTACCAACCGAGCGAACCGGTCGAGAATTCCTTGACGTCCGCTTCGAGTTCTTCGTCGCCGATCTTGACGATCAACGGTTCGGCGTTTTCACGGAATTGGGCACGAGTGATCGGGCAATTTGTTTTCTTGGCCATGGCAATCCATTGCTCCACTGGAAGAATTTCAAAATCCTTTTCCAAACCAGTTAGAATAATAGCAAAACCCGAGAAGGAAAAAGAAACAAGCCCAATCGGGTTCGAGGAAGTAGTAGGCACTCCGTGTGCCGTTGTCTTGGTTTTGTTTTTGTTTTGGAGTGCGGCTCGACGCCGCTTCGGTATTTGTTTTGTCTTGGTTGTTCGCGCCGCCAATCTTATACACTCCAACACAAAATTCGGACAACAAAAAATTTCGCGTTTCGCGTGTGTCATTCGCGTTAGTTTTGGTCACGGCACACGGAGTGTGCCTACTACTTTAACACACCAAACACTGCATTCGAAATGTATAGACATCCTGTTGGATTGCGCCATGAAGAAGAAATCCGGAAACGAAAAGTCGTTCGAACGCCTCTCGTTGCCGCTTTGGCAGCAGCGATACACGGCGCCTCCGTCGCCGATGACGCGAGCCGAGATGCAGCAGCGAGGATGGGATTCCGTGGACGTTGTCTTCGTCACCGGCGATGCATACGTCGACCATCCGAGTTTCGCGATGGCGATTTTGGCCCGCGTACTCGAAGACGCGGGATTCAAGGTCGGCATGGTGTCTCAACCGGACTGGCATTCGTGCGAACCGTGGCGAGAGTTCGGTCGTCCGCGATTGTTCTTTGCGATCAGCGCGGGGAACATGGACTCGATGATCAACCACTACACGGCGAACAAAAAAGTCCGCAATGACGACGCCTATTCTCCAGGCGGCAAAATCGGACGACGACCCGACCGCGCGACCCTCGCCTATTGCCACCGAGCCCGCGAAGCCTATCCGGGAGTTCCGGTCGTGGCCGGTGGCGTCGAAGCTTCGTTGCGGCGACTGGGGCACTACGACTATTGGAGCGACACCGTCAAGCGTTCGATCCTTCTCGATTGCAAGGCGGACCTCGTCGCTTACGGGATGGGAGAAAGCCTCATTCTGGACATCGCCAAGCGGCTCGATGCCGGAGAATCGATCAAAGATCTCCGTGACATGCGAGGCGTGGCGTATGTTCTTGGCGGCAAGGAAACTCCGAAGCTCGACGCCGACTACAACGATCCGCATATCGCGAAAGAATTCGCCAACGTCCTCGGAATCGAGTCCGAACAACTCGAAGTCATTCCGAGCTACGAGTCGGTCAAAGCCGACAAGATGGCCTTCGTCGAAGCAACTCGCGTAATCCACGTCAACACTAATCCGTATAACGCGAAGACACTCGTTCAATACCACGACAACCAAGCCGTGGTGGTGAACCCACCGACATTGCCACTTTCGCAGGAGCAAATGGACTGGGTCTACGACCTACCCTACACGAGACGCCCGCACCCGATTTACAAAGAGCCGATTCCGGCTTTCGAAATGATCAAAGATTCGGTCACGATCATGCGGGGTTGTTTTGGCGGTTGCACATTTTGTTCGATCACGGCCCACCAAGGGCGAATCATTCAATCTCGCTCGCAGGATTCGATCCTCAACGAGGTGAAGAAGATGGCCGACGATCCCGACTTCAAGGGAATCATCAGCGACATTGGCGGACCGACGGCAAACATGTACGAGATGCGATGCACCAAGCCCGAAGTCGAAGCCAAGTGCAAACGACTCTCGTGCGTCCACCCTACGATTTGCAAGTTGTTGGGAACGGATCACGGCCCACTTGTCGAGTTAATGGAACGAGCACGCACCGAACCGGGCATCCGAAAAGTGCTCGTGGCGAGTGGAATCCGAATGGACCTCGCCCAACTCTCGCCGGAGTACATGAAGCAACTCGCAACGTATCATGTTGGGGGAATGCTCAAGGTTGCTCCGGAACACACCGACCCGAAAGTCCTCGAGAAGATGAAAAAGCCATCGATTCGAAACTTCGGCAGGATCGCCCGGAAGTTCGAGAAAGCATCGAAGCAGGCCGGCAAACCCAAACAGGGACTCGTTCCGTATTTCATTGCGAGCCACCCCGGTTCAGACCTCAATGCGATGATCGACCTGGCGATTTACCTCAAGCGAAATGGCTACCAACCCGACCAGGTCCAGGATTTCATCCCGGCACCGTTCGACGTCGCCACGTGCATGTATTACACGGGCATCGATCCGTTCACCAAGAAAGAAGTCTACATCGCCAAACACCTGCGGGATCGTAAGATGCAACGAGGCCTCTTACAGTTCTTCAAGCCCGAGAACTATTTCGAAGTCCGAAAGGCCCTCGAACAAGCCGGACGCACCGATTTAATCGGCAACGGTTGCGATAGTTTGATTCCCGCCGAACCGCCCAAGGAAGCGTTCACCGCTCGTCGAAAGAAGGCGAATAGTAACCTTCGCGGGGAATACGTTCACACGATTCCTAATCAAAAAAAGAAAGAAGGCGGGAAAACGCCGAAGAACAACCGCGGATATCGGCCCGGAAGGAAGACAGCGAAGCGGCGAACGAAGAAGTGAGACCGATAATCACTGTGTCGAGTATCGACCGATCTGAGAAGAGAATGTAACATGACCGCAATTGTCAATTCTTCGATATCAGATAAACAAGGCGCTGCCTTGGACCAAGACGAACCTCTTTTCGAAATCATCGATGGCGAGCGTGTGGAGTTGCCGCCCATGAGTACCTTGTCGAACCAAGTCGCCTCGCTCCTTCACGGTGAGATTTCACACCATCTGAAGGGGGCTCCAACGGGCCGCGCATTCATGGAAGCCATGTTTCGTTTGCCGTTGGAAGTGGAGCGAAACCGTCGCCCGGATGTGGCTTATGCTTCGAACCAACGCCTCTCTACAACGTCGGCACCCGGTTCCAACAATGCGTGGGATTTCGTTCCTGAGTTGATGGTGGAAGCGGTGAGCCCAAGTGACTTCGCCGAAGAAATCATCGAAAAACTAACAGAATATTTCGCGGCAGGTGTCACGCTCGTTTGGGTCATCTACCCCACCCGTCGCTTTGTCTACGTCTACGAGGGACTTCAACAAGTTCGCATCCTCGAGCAGAATGATGAGTTAGATGGCGGAAGTGTGTTGCCGAACTT
>CAYYUU010000305.1:0-2624 GCA_964474955.1 uncultured Alcaligenaceae bacterium
AGGCAGGGCCGAGTGCGGCGTCCTTGGCTTGGGTGAACGGGTTTTGGTTTTGGTCGGAAGTGTAAGGCGGTTTTCCCGTCAACACCATACACAAAATGGCACCCAGGCCGAAAACGTCACTTCGCTCATCGACTTCGGCAATGTCGCCACGCGCTTGTTCAGGTGCCATGAATGCCGGAGTGCCCATCACATCGCCAGGTCGGGTCCCCGAACCGTGAGCCCTGACCCGGACGAAGTTTTCCTGGCTTCCCTGTGCGGCTTGAGGTGTTTCGTCATGTTCTCCGTTCGGCAACACTTTGGCCAATCCCCAGTCCATGACCTGGACTTCTCCGAACGCTCCGATCATCACGTTGGCCGGCTTGAGGTCGCGATGGATAATCCCCCGACTGTGAGCATAGCCCACTGTTTGACAAACCTGTTCGAAGATGGCCAGGAAACGCGGCAGATCTTCTTGCGACTGCGATCGTTCTCTCAGTAAATACTCCAAAGTCTGGCCTTGGATTAACTTCATGGCCAAGTACGGACGGTTGTCTTCCAGTTCCCCCAAGTCATAGACCGGTGGGATCCCAAGGTGTTGCATTTGGCCCGTGATCTGGGCTTCCTCCAGAAATCGACGTTTGAGTTCTGCGTGGTCCTTGAGGCCCTCGGCTAGGACTTTGATGGCCAAACTCCGGTGGAAGACGGCATCCGTTCCCCGATAGACAACTCCCATGCCGCCTTTGCCGATGATTCCCTCGACTCGATAAGGCCCGATCTGTTCAGGCCCTTCTTGGGGCATAGCTTTCTCCGGATTGATTTTCTTGAGAGCACTTTTGAGTTCAGGTGGGGTTGACGCAACGACCGCTGTGGTTGCTTCTTCCTCCCCGTCTGGCGTCTCTACTTGTTGAAGACGACTCTCTAATACCACCCTGTATTGGGGAAACCGTTCCAGGTAGGATTGTGGAGATAACTTTGGGTCCGTCGAGGTGCGCAACTCATACTCTGCCGCGATCAACTCGACGACAGATTCGGGTGATTGTTGAAGCTCGGGGAATTGCTCCAAGTAATCCTCCATCCGGATGGGCTGTCCATCCCTTACTCTCCGTTCCAAATCGATGTGGATCAACTCTATCAACACCGACATTCGAAGAGATGGGTCGGAGGGAAGGAAATCAATGATCTGGGGTTCGCGTCCGCCATTCCACTCCACTTCAAAACGGAGGAGGATGCCTTCCAATACGATCGAAGGCGTTGGGGTTTGTTCAGAATTGTTGCGCAGCGGATTGTTCATAATGATCTTCTCCCAAAGTAGCGTCTTGTTCCGATCCTTTTCCATCTGGGTGAAGTGGTAAAGCGAATTCTGCTCGAGGATTTGCTTTTCCGGGCCGTTCTCGACCCGAGGCTGAAGTGCTCCAAGGGCTCGACATGGAGTTAATTGCCGGCTTGTTGGAGCTTCTCGAGAATCTTGTGGACTCGTTGACGAACTCTGTGGACGGTTCGAATACTGAATTGGGTTTCCTGGCTGATTTCTTCCGCAGAATGTCCCTGAAGCGAGAGTTCAAAAATTTGCCGTTTATGCTCGTCGTCCAGTTCGCAAATGACTTGCTCGACGGTTTCGGTCAACATGGTTGCGTGCGAAGGAGTCGGCTCCCTCGCGACGACCCGCCAAGTTGATCGAGCTTCTTCCGTCTTTGTAGTTTGCTCACGGTTGATATCACGACGAGCGGCCGTGAAATGCTCCACCTTGTGTCCGCATTTGCGCAGCGTAATTACTACCAGCAAAGACCATAGGCTGTCCCAATCATCCAATTCGTATTGGCCATCGGCATGCCGACGAAAGAAACTCTTCCAAACCGATTGCAAAATGTCCTCGGGGTCGACCTTCTGGCGAAACTTCTCATCGAGCTTCGACCGGGCCAAGCCGATAAGGCGGTTCCCAAACCGTTGGAAGACTTCGGCCGCGGCCTGGTGGTCTCCTGCTTCCAACCGCTTCATGAGTTCTTCGAAGGACGATCGTTCGGTCATAGAACTGCTCCGAATTACAACCGGAATGAGCATGCCGTGTAGTCCATTGATCCCGACGAAGTTCGTACCCTTCGGATTGTGGCTGTTGTTTTCGTACGAAAGTAGGAACTAAGATACCAAAACGAACGACTCGAGTGCACGATATTTCTGAGTTGCGACCTGTTCAATACTGATCGGACAACATGCTTGTGGACTGGATTGGGATCGATTCGCCAGGAGAATCGAGTGTGCTCAGCATCGCGGAGCAAGCTGGTTGATTTGACTGCTCTGACCGATGGTCAAGGCGGAGCAAGAGTCGAGGGGGAAAACAGAAGATGCAAGATAAACCGGACTTTACTGGGGCTTGGAGCAATAGGGCTCTCTCACGACCATCCCGGCGAGGGACTGGCAAACAAAGATAATGGTGTCAATCTAGGCCATTGAACGCATGAAGCGCCATGATAGGTTTCTCCGCAACTGGGATGAAACAACAGCCATTTCTCGCATCGTTTGGATCTACTGCGAGCAAGAACATGCGGCTCAGTTCAGCGGTCTGATCGACCGCTGAGGTTAAGCAGCCTCAACGAAATCCCCCCGATAACACGGACATTTTCCCTCAAACCTTTTGAGTGAAGCGGAGA
>CAYYUU010000305.1:2634-7877 GCA_964474955.1 uncultured Alcaligenaceae bacterium
GATGGTTGCGGAAGCGTAATGAAGGCCAGTGGGGTCCGGTGAGCGTAATGCCGATAAGTCACGCCCCGTACAGAATGCCCAAGGATCTCCATAGACGACTCGGGACCGTGCTCGTCATAGTTAGTCGCGAACGTCTTACGCACGTCTTTGAGGAGCCAAGGAGTTTCCTTGCCGGTTTCGATCTGAAACTTGGGTTGAAGACCAACCAAATCACACAACTCTTGACACCGATTGTTGGGTCGAGAGCCGCCACCTACCAACACGGGGTCGTCTGGTTCTACGTTCTCGGTCAGGAGGTTTTTGATGTGAGCATGAACCACGCGGTTCATGGGACGAAAAAAAGACTTGTTGGTCTTGACTCGGCGGTGGAACAGCCATCCCCATCGAGATTCGGCTTTCACCTCCCAGTCCGGTGATTCTCGTTGCCAAAAGAAATGGCGCTAAAGAATCGGTTCGTGGAACGTCGCCGATTTGAAAATTATCCCGTATCGGAACCGTAGTTGAAGAAGATAACCAGAGCACTTCGCCAGTAACAACCAATCGGAAACGGGCCACTCCAGCCACGCGGTTGCTTCATTTTGTGGGTAGCGAAGTACAATGTTTCTGCGGTTCAGCTGCTCCAAAGGAGGCCCTGCCCCATTGTTCCCACTTTTTAAGTGTTGAGAAATATTCATCCTGCGGGCCCTTCGCGAGGTGTTTGGCCCGGACATGACTTTCCAAAGCTGTGGGGAAAGTGGTTTCCATGAGGTTGACTCCAACGCCATCAGTTGGTTCCTTCCCAGAGGCAAATGTTCCGTCGGTGTTCGGGAAATGTCTTGAGCTGCAGGATTCGTTAGTCTAACCGATACCAGCGACACAACCGTTCCGAGTTGCCCAAGAAGACTTTTCACAACAATACCTGCAGGCGAAAACCCCATTCCTCAATTAGCATGATCGATTCGTCGAATTGTTTTCCCACTTCGTCAAGTCCCCCCGGCAGTTTGCGTTGGCAAACGTCGCGAGTCATTCACAAAACGAGTCGAGCAACCCTTCCACGATGAGAGACAATGATAAATACCGTCGGACGTGTTGTTCCGCTTCGATGCACCGTTGCACGAGTTCCATAGTCCGCTCGGGTGTATGATGTTGCCCGAACGCCTTGAAAATCGCTAGCTCGTCAGGCTCGTTGATTCGTGGAGTCCCGCCCACCGAGTGGGTGAGGGCGTCACTGAGAAATTCTATGAGTAATTTGATTGCACTTTCACATCTCCTACGTTGCAACGCGCTTTCCTTGCCGGCTTGCTCCAAGAACTCGAGCCATAACTTCGTCAAGTTAGGAGCATTGAGTTTCCGCGGATGGACTATGCCTTCCAACAACGTTCGACGAAATCGCCATAACTCAGGATCGGCAAGCTGCATCCCCAAGTTCAAACTCCCGCCGCATAGTGGGACGAGTCGTTCGATGACTTTATCGTCGATCTCATGGGCTCGTAACAACTCCCACAACAACTCATCCGAGAGTGGCGAGAATCGGACCACTTGACAACGAGAAAGGATGGTCGGAATTTGTTGGTCCCGCGACGTCCCGATCAAAAAAAAGACGGACCGAGGTGGTGGCTCTTCGAGCGTCTTAAGAAAGCAATTGGCTGACTCCTCGTTAAAGTCGTCGGCGTCGTCGAGGATAGCAACTATACCACACCCAAGACTCGACTTGAGCGTAAAGTTTCGGCACAACTCCCGCATCACAGCGATTGGCATTTCGTTACTTTCCGGCGGACGTCCAACGACGTGTAAGTCCGGATGTGTCTTCGCATCCGCCAACCGACACGACACACATTGCCCACATGCGGCGAGTTGCGATGAGTTATCTCGTCTTTCGCAGAGCAACGCCTTGGCGAGTTCCGTCGCGAAGAGACGTTTACCGATCCCCGATGGGCCGACAAACAAGTACGAATGAGCTAACCTTCCTTGTTGGTGGACACGATCGAAGGTGTGAATCCAACGATCGTGTCCCCGTATCCTTTCCCAAGACATATGAATGTATGCTCCGTTATGAATTATTGATTGGGTCGTTGGACAATCCAGCGTGAATATGTATGCTGCGACGATAGAACTACGTTCTCGCCAGGTTCGTTTCTCCCTCATCCACCGTCAAAGGCTTTCCATCAGAGTGAACGTGAACGTCATATTGTGGGTGCGCAAGTTCAATTCCGACCTCGACCAGACGTTGTAAGATTTGGGCGTGCAAGTCATGAATGACAGCAACCCGCTTGTCAAAATCTGGCAAATAACAGAGCAACATGAAACGGAGTTTGCCGTCCTGAAATTCCTCCAGAGCCGCAAGGGGAGCGGGCTCTCGTAGTACGAACGGATTGTCGACCGCGATGCTTTTCAATATTTCACGGACGACATGGGGCTTCGCGTGTTGGGGCGTGTAGACCTGGATTAAAACACGATTCGTTTTGCTCGAAAGAGTCCAGTTGAGCACTCGTCCGGTGATGAAATACTTATTCGGAACGATGTACTCCTTGCGATCCCAACCATGAATCGTCGTGGCCCGAAGGCTTATTTTTGTTACAACGCCCGAGACGTTATCTACGGTCACAATGTCGCCGATTCGAATCGGTCGTTCCGTCAACACAATCAAACCGGACACGAAGTTCGAGAAGATCTCCTGGAGACCAAAACCAAGGCCAACGGTGGCCGCTGCGACTAACCATTGATATTGCGACCACCGAATCCCAATCATGTTTAACGAGATAACGACTCCCGTGATGACGAGTGCATATCGCAACAAAGCGTTGATGGCGTATCGCGAACCAGCATCAATAGGGAGCCGTTGGAGGAGGACTAACTCCAGGAACCCGGGTATGTCTTTGGCAGCCAGGACCGTGACAACCACGACAAAAGCGGCGAATAATAAATGTCGGAGCGTGATCGGGAGGACTCGTTCGCCTTCGGTGACGGACCACAACGTCACTCGATCCAAAATCCCAAGGGCCGGTAAAACGTCGGCCCAAATGAACCAGATTCCACCGAATGAAAGCAGCACCAAGGTGAATTTTACGAGTTGTCGGCTTTGCTCGCTGACTGTGACGATGTCAATTTCGTTCTCGTCCGGAGCATCGGGAATGTCCGTCGGTTCTTCGTCCGGGTCGAGCCTCTTTTTCGCCGCCGCTTCCTTCTGCTCGAGTTGCTTGAATGCCAGAGAACGGCGGTTGACGAGGAACCAACGAGTACACAAAGCACCAACGACTAGCAATCCCGCGAGATACCAAATAGTAGTCCGTAACAGAAACAATAGTTGATAAGCAGTGTAGTAATAGCCCACCACCGCCAGTACAGCTAACATCACAGGAACCACGACTCCGATTCCGTACCAGAAATATCGAAATCGATAGACGATCAAATCCGAATGTGCCAACGCATAACTTCTCAGAATCGGACTGTTGGGTCGAAGCACCATATGGGAGAACATCGCCACAACTGTGAGGAAGGCAATGCAGAACAACCGCCCGAGCGAGGCTTGGTATATAGTTGTCGGTTGTACCTGGAGTGTTGTGAACACAAAGACGAGCGGAATACTCGTCAACATGTACCACGACAAGTGCGAGCGAAGGACCGTCCGGACTTGTTTTCTCCACCCAAAATGCGCCTCTCCCAATCCCTTCTCTCGGCAAACCCAACGAAAAAACGCCACGGAGAACCAGATCTCGGCGGCCTTTCCGAGTCCGTACGCAACCGCCACGATGAATACTTCTCCCTCCGCGATGCGGCGTAACCGCCACGAAATCATCCAAAGAAAAACCGGCCAAAAAGCTGCGAGAAGGAATGTGATTCCGAGGGCTTCGGCAGTCGGCAAAAACGATTGACAGTTTCCGTGGGCGGCTTCCTTCCCAATCCCAACGAGCCGAGCGATTAACCGACGGTCATAACAATAATAGGCCACGAGGGCCCCCGCGAACGGCAGGTAGATGAGCCCATTTCCGAGGACGTCCCAGAACAATCGTCCCAACAACTTGGCCCACCGGAGTGGATTCAAGAGCCAACCCAGCGCCGCCACGGCATCCGGCGCACAGTCGATGCTCAGAACGACCGTACTCCGCACCCATAAAATCCGTTCGTCAATGTAGGCCCTATAGGTTTTGGATTGCTCCAGCAGCTCCTCTCTCGTTTCCTTCATCGCCGCGAGTCGCGTCAAATAGGTCGTCTGGTTGTGCAGAAGGGAATCGAGAATCCTCTTTCGTCGTTCGAGCAGTTTTCGAATGACGGTCTTGAACTCCGCCGCGTCGACCCCTTCGCGTCCTGCGGCGATTTTTTGATAGACCTTTTCGACCTCCGAATCCACGACCGCCAGAGAGGATCGTTCTTCGTCCCATTCGTAGAGTTCAATTTGGGCCTTGCGAATCTTTTCCTTCACCTCGCGAAGTTTGCTTCGCAACTTCCAAACCGACGGCAATCCAGCTTTTTGCTTGCGGAGGAACGCCCCGGTTGTCTCGTCGAGGCCCATCCGTTTGATCTTCTCCTGAGTGTTGACAAATTGCGTCTCGAGACGAAGCAGCTGAGCCTGCGACTGTTCGAGTGCGGCAATCTCTTCTGGTGCCTGTTCGATCCGTTGCTTGTTGATCTTGGCGAGTTTCAAATTGCGTCGGCCAAGTGGTTCGAATAACACGTGGACGGAATCCAGGTCCTCGGCTGCAACGCGGACAAGTTCCATCGCCTCCTCGCTCAACTTGTTGGTCAGCAGGTCGCGAAGCCGCTCCACGTACAGTTGCAGCCGCACGGTCTCAAGCGCGGCGACATCGCGTTGCAGGGGAAGAATACGCTCGGTGGCGGCGTAGGCGGCGACTTCTTTTTCGAGGGCCTGGAGTTTATGCCGCAAGAGATGCTGCTTGGCTCGCAGATACGTTCGCCGGGCCGTTCGCGCTTCTTTGTTTTCTTCGGCAGGAGCAGGAAGAGAAAGTTGGCGATTGATGTCCTCGAGTGCCTTGGAGAGTTGTTGCCGAATTCGTCCGATTTCCTCGCGTCGGGTTTGGCGCTGTTCTGGTTCTGCTTCCAAATCCGCGAGGGTCATTTTCGTGGCCGCGAGCTCGGCCGCTTTTTCGCGGATGAGTTCTTCGAGTTCCTCGGCGGATTTTTTCCGATCCGCTTTCGTGATGGGAATGCTTTTTTTCTGCTCCAGTTTTTTTTGGAGGGCCTTCCTTCTCTCTGCCGTGGACTTGCTGAGGGCATCGGATTTCTTCTGGCGTTCTGTCCACTGGCTC
>CAYYUU010000306.1:0-7875 GCA_964474955.1 uncultured Alcaligenaceae bacterium
CCGACGAGATAACCACCAACGGCTATTCCGACGACAAGACCGGCGACAATTCCGGTTACCTTCGTTCCCATCGTGTCATGCTCCTTTCGTAAGGGTTCACTTAAGCCTTATGGAAATTCGTTGAATAAGTTGTTGAGGCGAGCAATCGATTTTGGTTGGCCATGATGTGTCCGCGTTTCGTTCCACGGAGCGAAAAGCGGCTGGCCGATGCTCGCTTCTGATGTTTACGTTTAGAGGGGCCGAGGAGGTTCTCGGTTGCAAAAAAATTTGCGAGAATGTGAAAAAACGCCTCGTCCCGACCGTCGTGATTCGATGGCACGAGTCCAACGAATTCGACGGAATTATAGAGTTGGCTGGGAGAGATTGACAAGACCGGCTGGGTGGGTCGTGTTTCGCTATGACCCGTAGGGTTGCTCTTCGCGGGGGGATAAATAAATGTCACGTTTGAGATGGCCCACGTAGAACGTGCATCTACCTTTTGGCAAAAGCACGATTCAGAGTGGCGGCACCGGTGGCCTTCTCCAGAGCGAATGTACCAGGCCTAACTGCGTGTCCAGCATCTCTGGGGAAGTATACTACGCGTTTGTTGTCCGTTGGCCCATCAAAAAAGGGCCAACGGAAACATCTCCGTTGGCCCATCGCAAAAATCAAATCGATCAGTGGGAGATGGCACCTTCGATCAAGCCCAGCAACGCGGTGAAATCGACGTTGACGAGGCCGAGGAGGTGGAAGCCCACCAACGTGAGCATTACGTCGGCGATGCCGAGAGTGTACGGGGTGGCCTTGCCCTTCCATTCTCGCATGCGCTTCACGAGCTTACTCAGCCTGTCGGCTCCTACCTGCCAGGCAAAATGCCGCGCTTCCAAACGGTCACGGCGTTGGACAACTCGCCCGAGTTCGTACTGCCGCTTGGCCGTCAAGTACGGGTCGGACTTGTTGGTGTTGCCCTGTCGTGGGATCGGCTCATCTGCCAGCTTCTGAGATTCGAGTACCAGCCGGGCATACTTTTGTTCGAACTTGTTCGCACGGCGCTGGAACAGAAACTGGAGCAAGCCGAGAAAAATGAGGATCAACAGATACAAAAGGATCATGGTTTCTCCTTGCGCCCGCCGCCCACTCGTCCCCTCTTTGGGGCGCAGAATGAGCACGTCGGACTCGCTCCTCTCGGATGACAAACTCCTTGTTGAATGGTCACGTTACGATAATCAGACACCGCCGATTCGCGTGGGTTCGCGTTGGATCGCCAAAATTCCTTCAGATTCCGTGACATTCCGACTTGCTGTTGTGTTGCTCAGCGAAGTTGATATGCTCCCGCCGACCTGAAGTCAGTCCCTGACTCGTTGATTCCCATCTAATGGCCGTCGAGAGACTTTCGTCGGTGTCGGGTCCTTTGGGATTGCGAACTATCGGTGTGATCTGGCCCGGATCAAGAACGCCGAGTCTATTCACCACATGGAGGGAGTTGATGTCCACGCGAATGTTGTTGAGCGCCTTTTTGGCGATGACCGTAACGTTGGCCGGGCTCGGCACCACGAGCTTTGCCCAACGGCCGGATCTTCCGGTCGAAAACCCTGCTCCCTATCCGAGCTATTCTCAATCCGGAGGCTATTCGGCACCACCACAAGGACCATCGAGCGTTTCGCCGTCGCCGCAGACGAATGGACCTGTCCTCGTCGATCGCCCATACGTCGACGAAGAAGACGTTCCTCAAGTCGACGCCCCGACCACCCAGCCCGGTTCGACGACCGGCGTGTGGATGAACGTCGTGCGATGGTTCGGCGGGAGTGACAATCCGAACGCCAATGCTCAAGGGGTCATCGTCGAGCACACTGTTGCTGCACCGCCGTGTCCGGTTCCGGCTCCGGGCGTTGCCCCACAAGCTGTTCCAGTGTTTGGCCCCATCGGGCACCCACCGGTCGGTGCCGAAATGGTCCCCGGCCAAGATGCTCCCGCAGTGGGCGGAGTTCCATTCGTTCCGGGTCAGAGTGCTCCCGAAGTGGCGCCGCGTCCGCAGTACACGCCGCGTCGAGTCGCAACTCCAACGGGCCGACCTCATCGAGCGGTCTCGCCCACAGTCGTCGTCGAGCAACCAGTCGATGTTCCGACGACCGATCCGTATCAAAACGCCGATGCTACTCGGCTTTATAACTTGGGCGAGTATTACCTCCAAACGGGGAACTTGAAGACCGCCCAAGCGTTGTTCCACAAAGCGCACTTGAAAGATCCCACAAGCCCGGTGGGCGTTCGTGCCATGCACCGAATGGATCAGCTTCGTGGACACGTTCCCGAAGGCTACAAAGTGGAACACAGTGCTCCACAGTTTCCGCGTGGCCGGGGTGGTATTGGTGTTGGTGCGACCGGTGGTACCGCCGCTCCACAAGGTCCGGTTCCCAGCGTCGAAAGTCAAGACGGACAAACTCAGACGCAACCTTCGCCTGTGGAAGGTTTGGCGGAATGGGCAGCACAACAGTTTCCCACGGTCGAGCGAGTTTGCGGGTCGGCTCCGTCGGACCAGAAGATGGTGCAGGCGATGGCGACACAAATTTTTACGATCGCCGAAGAATGCCTTCGCTGCATGGAATTTAAACAAGCGGCTGACTCGTACCGCCAAGTCGTCCGAATGGTTCCAGGGACGAAACTTGCGAAACAAGCGGCCCAACAGCTTGCAGTACTCGAAGAGTTGCTGAGTGCGCAGGAATTAGACCAACGGGAACAAACCGAAGCAGAATCTTGCCCGGCCCGATGTCCGTTCGCCGGGGCGAGCGGATCATCTTGCCCTGCAACACGCAAGTGCGAAACAGAAATGCAGTGCCCCTACGCCTGCGGATCGCGTGACACGAAGACTTGCGAAACGCGATGCCGGGCGGAGTGTGGGTTTAGTTGCTTTGGGGTTTGCATCGATTTGTTTTCCGGCTGTTGTGAGTCGAAGGCTTGCTGTCCCGCAAAAGTTTGCTGTGGCGAAAAAAGCAAGTGCTGTGCTTCGAGTTGTAAATGTGAAACGAAGTGCAAATGTGAGCAAACATGCAAGTGCGGAACGAAGTGCAAGTGCGGAACGAAGTGCAAGTGCGGAACGAAGTGCAAGTGCGGAACCAAATGTGCGTGTGAGCAACAATCCAAGTGTGAGAAAACTTGTGCCTGTGGGACGAAGTGCCAGTGTGCAACGGCTTGTAAATGTGCGTCGGCTTGCAGCAAGGGCAAGTGCAACGTCGTTTCTTGTTGCAAAAAATCGGTTTGTCCCTGTGCCGCGAAAACAAAAAGCGGATGCTGCTCGGGCAAAGCCAAGAAAATTTCGACGGTCGTTTGCCCCGTTCGAGCAGCCGGATGTGATCCCGCCGTCTTGAAGGCGCTTGGGAAACTGATCGAGGCGAGCAAACAGAGCAACGGCGGAACCGTGGTGATCATCATCACCGGTTCGGGCAAGTCGCAACCGAATACGACGACGATCAGCGCTCCGTCGAGCAGCAAGCCCGTTCGGAAATGTACCTGTCCTCGCCAGAAGCCAACGAAGCCGAAGCCCGAATTTCGAACCGAAAAGCGGGGCTTCGAATGGGACCTCGACATCGATTTCGGAACCGGGATTCGCGAGGAGCCGAAGGAAAACGAAGACAAATGGGTCGACGAGTTGATCGAATCGTTTCGCGGCGGACTCAACGACGTCGATTTCGAGTTCGACACGACGACGTCGCGCGGCGTTCGATTCCAGACCAATGGCAACGTCGGCGGGCTCCGATTCCAGATGATGTACGATGACGGCCGCTACAACATCGCTATCCCGATGTTTCCGTATCCTCTCGTGCAGTAGTTGCAAAAGTCTATTCGAAGAGTTAGACCGTGGGACCGTGGATATATATATTTTCCACGGTCCTTTTTTGATTCCAGGGATGTTGTGTGAACATGCGGCGCAGCAAACGGATGTGATGTGCGTGTTGCCATCATGGAGTGAACGGTTGAGTCCACGCAACTTCCATGTCGCCTTTCTTAAATGGGTTTGGGTGCGGTGTCGAAGAAATCACTTTGGCCCGGACGTAGAGTTCTTTTCCCGTGATATCATACGTCGGTGACACTCCCTTGACAGTCGCGACCACCTTGCCAATATCCTTGGAGTACCTGGGTGGCAGCGCCTTTCCCTTCTGTGGCGTTGCTTTCAAGTTTGCTTCGCGCATTGTCGCGATGAACTGAGTTTCATACTTCACGCCAGGCTTCGCATCTATGTGGAGGGTAATGCGCTTACCCTTCCGCGTTATCGATCGGAAGCTAACTCCCGTTGACATATAATAGTCACCCTTCTGGATGGCCCGGACGATTGTCTCCGCCGTGAGGTATGGAGCCTTGACCATGATCCAACCACGTCCGGGATTCACTCGCCCGACGCCATATACGTGATATCGGTGTGCGTCGTCCGTCGCCATTCCATATATCACCGGTAATTCATATTGACCGAGCCTCAACGCCAACGCGATGTCCCACATACGCTCTGTGCTTGGGTGGTTGTTATCTCCGTCGTTCCGAACGCCGGGATGCCCGTTGTAGACCTCGAAGAATTTCAAGTCTTCGGCAAGAACAAGATCCCGAGCCTGAACTCCCCATCCGAAGTTTGGGTGGTTGAGAAAGACCAACATGTCTCGGCCTGTCTTCTGCTGTTGTTTGACGACGGCGCGACTATTCACTTTGATTGTCTCAGCAACGCTCTTGCCGTTGAGGGGCAAGATGACATCACGTAGGTTAATGCCGTTGAGGTGGACGGGAGAGCGGGCGAACCGATGCGTGATCTCTTCGCCCTGGATCAGCAGGAATTTGCCGGGAGCTTCGAGGACGTGACGAAATTCTCGGAGCGGCTTCAAGCGGACCTGTTCTTGCCCATTCGTCTTGCGTTGTTCGACCCACGTCGGTCCAAAGCGTTTCAGATATTTCTTCATCGCGACCTTGTTGCTGCTCACGTTCACCCAACGGTCCCCTTCCGAAAGAACGTTGTGGTCTGAGAGAGTCAAAAAGTTGTAGCCATGTCGCTTGTACCAGTCCGCTATCATTTCGGGAAAATCGTTTCCGTCGCTCCACAGCGAGTGAGTGTGAAGATTGCCTTTCCAATATTTGGTGGCGGAACCGCGAAGGGGCTCGATGACTTTGTCGGCACTTTCGACGGATCGGTTTTGCGACGAGTTCTGCAGCGCGACGGCGGTGGACAAAACGCCCAACACCACCGACGCGATAACGAGCGAGCGGAAGGTTTTCATGAAGAAGGACCTCGGCAGGAGTTTGAGACTCGGGGGCGGACGGCGCGAACAGGTCGAGGTCAATTTACGGAGCGGAGGACGAGTTGGCACATGGAAAGATGGTGGGGTTGCCCCCAACGGAAGTCTATCCACTTGAGGACTTTGTCCGCAGTCCTGAAAGGACGACGATCTGAGAGCTTGGGACAACGTCTCAAGAAAAATACTCGATTCAACACGCCCTGGTTTCATCCTAAACCTTCCGGTACGATCATAACGATCCCCTCTCGCGTGTGTGATCAATTCCCCTCTCTGCGATTAAAGGAAGCGAAAAGTGGACAACTCCTTGAGCACCCTTCAGGCTCTCGAAGAACGGTTGAATCGTCTCGAACGACATGTGCGTTGGTATCGAGTATCCGTAATTGCTCTCGTCGTCTTGGTGATCGTTGGAGTGGCGTGTGGAGCGGCTTTGCTAGGTCCGCGGCAAGAGATCGTTGAGGCAAGAAATTTTATCCTGCTGAATCGAGAGGGGAAACGAGTCGCGGTTCTTGGAACGAGCAAGGACGGGACGCCGGGGTTGTGGTTTTACGATAAGGGGAAAGAGTTCCAGGTGGTCGGGAAGGTCAAGGGACCGAACGCGCGGGTGAACGCGAAATTCATCAACATCGAAAGCGACGGAACACGACTCGCGATGCTTGGTGCGAGCAAGGTGAATCTTCCCGGGCTCTGGTTCAATGACAAGGGCAAAGAATTCCAGGTCCTCGGAAAACTCGATGGACCCAACGCCGTGATGTTCGCCCAATACTTCGACGTGAAGAGAAACGGCAAACGGTTGGCGTCGTTTGGGACGAGCAAGGCAGGAACGCCGGGGCTTTGGTTCTATGAGGGAGAAAAAGAATTTGTAGTCATCAAAAAAGGCCGGGGCCAACAAGCCGTCGTCCAAGCGGCGCATTTCGAACTGGTCAACAAAGGTAAGTTTCATGGTGCGTTTGGATTGAGCCGGACCAACTTTCCGGGGTTGTGGGTGCGAGACCATGACGGCAATGAATATCAAGTCGTCGGGAGTAATGGAAATGCGATTTGGTTGCAGTGGATGCACGAGGGGAAACTCGAACGGATTGGGAAGTCGAAATGACACAAAAATACGCAATCGATGTCCGGCAAGGAATCGACCTCTTGGATCCTCATTTTGACAACGTAGATGTGGAAGTCTGTTTCGAGGATGGCCAACGATATACGGCGACCTTCTTCACGTTGGAGAACATACGTTTAATGATGAATCGGTATCTCCAATCAGGAGAATGTAACCGGGGAAAGTACTTTTGGTCTTCTGATATGATCATTGTGGACAGGTTGACGGAAGATACTATCCGTCAAACTATTGATTATCTTCTCGCAACAGACGAATTCGAGTTGGTTTTTCTTAGACTTGAAGACTGAACTGATACTTCATGAACAAACGAGAACCCCTCAAACTTTTTGGAGCACCCGCCGAAGGAGTCGCCGAAGCCAGTCAGCGACTTCGTCGCGATGAATGTCCACGACGATATTGTTGGTATTGGGAGACTGTCCGGTTTGATTGGCACCGGACACCGGAAGAAGGGTGTTCTGTTGCAGCAGAGTCTATTGGAGATGGAATCCTGAAAAGGATGGGAGCCGAGATCAAACCTTGGAGATATTGTCGGCGAGCGACCGGCAACCCTCAACATCCCGACTATTATGAACCTCGCGAACCACACTTAGAGGCGGACGGTTGGCCACGGAATTACTTCGATTCGCAAGATAAGGCGGCTCGGCGGAGGAGATTTCAGAAGCGACAAAGAGATCGGCGGCGGAGGTCAAGAGCGAGGTAAGATGAGTCGGCGAATTTTCTCGCCCTCGCCAGAATCATCGTGCCGCAGACTTGTGGAATGTGTAATCTGGTGTGGTGACGGTTATGCTCAGGATGTTCCACCTTGTTTTCCACACAGCAGGAGATTCTTCGATGAGTCCTTTTGCCCGATGGTCTTTGGTCATCGCGCTCGTGGCGAGCGCTGTCCCATCTGCTTTCTCGCAGGAGAAAAACGCCGGTAAGAAAATCACTTTGTTCAATGGAAAGAACCTCGACGGCTGGAAGGTCGAAGGGATCGCCGAATTTCCGAGTGAGAAGGACAAAGTCAAGAAACTTCCGATCTGGTCGGTGAAAGACGGGAAGATCTTTTGCAATGGTTTTCGCTTCGGCTTTTTGCGATACACCAAGCAACAGTTCGGGGATTTTCATTTCCATGTCGAATACCGTATGCTCGGCAAGAAGCGGAACAACAGTGGAATTGGAATCCGGACCATTCCGTTTGACCCGAAACGTTCCGGACAGACTCGGCCTTCGCGTGCGTGCTACGAAATTCAATTGCTCGACGACGCGGGCAAGCAGCCGAACAAACATAGCACGGGCTCACTTTATCGATACGTGGCTCCGAAGGTCAACAAAGTCAAGCCCGCCCCGCAGTGGAACGTGATGGACATCGTCTGCGTCGGGCCACGAATTCGAGTCCTCATGAACGGGACCGAGATCATTGACTTCGACCAGTCGAAAAACCCAAAGCTAATAAAGAATCCACTGAAGGGCTATGTGTGTGTGCAGAATCACGGCAGCCCCATTGAATTCAAGAATTTGTGGGTGCGTGAAATT